>DATIYD010000433.1:0-11026 GCA_035517975.1 Thermoleophilia bacterium
GACGCCTGGTACTTGAGCTTGAAATCGCTCGCGACCATCGCTCGCAGGAGGATGATCGAGTAGCGGTAGCGCCGGCGAAGCCGCGTCAGCAGATCCCTCACGTCCCCGCTTCTGAGATCGAAGGCCAAACAGGTCGGAGTATATAGCGTCGCGGGCTTCGCTTCCGGCCCGCCCGGCTGCCGCCGGTCGCCCCCGTCCTGCCGTCCGTCGATCACGAGGCTCGCGAGCGGCGAAGCCGGGCCTATCGTCCGGCGCCCATGTGCGAGAGTATGGCGCATGGCCCCAGATGACGAAGCCGCAAGACAGGGAGGCTCGATGTCGATGAACGACTCGTCGCGTGCCGAGCCGGTCTGGATCGACGACGAGGTGCTCTCGTGCGCCGGCACCGACCTGATCGCCGTCTTCGACGGCCGCAGTCAGACGCTCGAGTCGACGTCGCGGCGCTTCGTTGTCGTGAAGTCGCGCCACATGATCGACTGGTACGCCCGCCACTTCGTCGAGGGCCCGCCGGGGCGTGTGCTGGAGATCGGCATCTTCAAGGGCGGCAGCGTGGCCCTGTTCGAAGAGCTGTGGCATCCGGCGCGGCTGGTCGCCGTCGACATCGAGCCCCGCCCGGTCGCGGCGCTCGCCGAGTACGTCGAGCGCATCGGCGCGGGTGACAGGGTGCGGCCGCTCTACGGCATCGATCAGGGCGACCACGACGCCCTGCGGGCGGTGCTGCAGACCAACTTCGACGGCGAGCCCGTCGACCTCATCGTCGACGACGGCTGCCACTACCTCGACGAATCGCGCACTGCCTTCAACAGCACGTTCCCGTACCTGCGGGCCGGCGGCACGTACGTCATCGAGGACTGGGGCTGGGCGCACTGGCCCGGTGTCTGGCAGCAGAACGGCGGGCCGTGGCGTGACAAGCCGGCCATGACCACGCTTGCCTTCGAGCTCGTCATGCTGGCCGCCTCGCGCCCGGACGTGGTGGAGTCGGTCGAGACCACGCAGGAGCTCATCGTGGTGCGCAAGGGGCCGGCGGTCGTGACGGCCGGCGCGTTCGACCTGTCGACCAGCTACCTCACCGCCGGAAGACTCTTCGTCGAAGCCGGCTTTCCGCGCACGCCCCGCGACGCCTGTCGCCTTGTGCGCCATGTCGGAAGCACGTACACCCGAGGCCTGTCCCGCACGATCGAAGAGCGGGGACGAGGGCTCCGTGGGCGCGCTCGCCGGTGGCTGGGCCGGTCCTGACCCGCCGGCGAGGCTACGCGGCGGGCTCGAGCCCGTTGATGAACCACCAGCGCATCCGGGTGGCGGCGCGGCTCCTGCGTGTCCAGGCCCAGCCGGAGAGCGCAAAAGCGGCCCGGTCGACCGGCCCGAGATAAGGCAGGAGCGGGAGGGCGGCCGACAGGTTGCGCGACGCCTGAGGGTTACCGTCGTCGAGCTGTGCCGAGCACTGCGTGAGAAACTCCCGCACGAAGCGCAGGGTGATCCGGCGGGCGGTGCGCCGATCATCTCCGTAGTCGTTCATCAACTTCGTCCAGTAGCGCGAGCGACTCTCGACCATGCGATGGCTCCGGCTGTAGTTCGCGTCGTAGTGACGCCACTTGAGCGTCGGCACGTTGACGTAGGCCACCCGCCCGCCCCGAACGGCTCGCACGAACAGGTCGTCGTCTTCGTAGCCGGAGAGCGTCTCGTCGAACCCACCCAGCGATTCGAACAGCGCCTTGCGGACGGTCATCACGCCCGGCATGACGAAGACATCCCTGAAGAGGGCGTCCTCGAGCGCCGTGATGGGATGGCGGCCGCCCAGACCGCGGCCCGCGTGGATGGCGGCGAGGTCGGTGGTGCCCGCGGCGTCGATGGTGTCGGCATCGGTGTAGACGAGATCGACGTCGTCGCTCAGCAGGGGCGCGACGACGGCGAGATGACCTCGCGTCCACAGGTCGTCCTGGTCGAGGAACCCCAGCCACTCTCCCTGGGCGTGCCGCGCACCGAAGTTGCGCGCGCTCGACTGACCGCCGTTGTCTTTGTGAAGCAGCGTCAGGCGGCACTCGGGGTTCGCGGCCGCGAACTCGGCGACGACGCTCGCGGAGTCGTCGGTCGACCCGTCGTCGACGACGATGAGCTCGAGCTCGCGGTAGGTCTGCGCGGCGACGCTGGCGAGCGCCTCGCCGAGATAGCCCGCGGCGCTGCGCCGCGCGTTGTAGAGCGGCATGATCACCGAGACCAGGGGCACGGGCGAACGCGCCGCGACCGGCTGATCGTCGGCCGGTCGCGACTCGCCGCTCACCGGGGTGCCGGCGGCCTTCGCGGGAGTCGCCTCCCGCTCGCGGGACTCCGGTCTCGAACGGCGGGTCCCGACCGACCTGCGCACCTGCCGGACGCCCATGCGCGCGGCGCTGTCGGCATAGCCCGCTGCCTGTCGCCGAAGCGACCCGGGCGGGGCGAACGACCTCGCCAGCCCGTGGCCGAGCCGAAGGATCTCGGCGACCTCGGACGCCCCCGCGGGGCCTTCGGCGGTGCGCAGTCGATGCACCTCGGTGGCCAGGGCCCGTACCCTGGCCGCGGCGGCCGCCTCTTCGTCGGCCAGGAGCAGTCGCGTCGCGACCAGTTCTGCCTCGAGCGCCGCGACCCGGTCGTTCAAGGCATCGACGCCCGCCGTGCCGGTCGCGGCCGTCGCGTGATCAGGTGGCGATGCTTCCACTGTCGGCCTCGGATCCCGATTGCGCCGCACCGCCGGTGAACGACTCAGCGGCGGTGCTCCGCAACGCAGCGTAGCGCATGACACGCAGGGGGGGAAGCTCGGCGCCGAGCGCCGGAGGGCCGCGGAGCGGGACGCTCGCGGCCGCGCGCCAGAGGCGCGAAGCCGGGAGCTCGATGACGTGCGCCAAAGAGCCATATGATTGAGCGATGAACCCGACCAGTGCCCAGCGACCGCGGGTCCTTTTCGTCGCCCCGGAACTGCCCCACCCGCCCTTCACCGGCGCTCACACGCGGCCGCTGTCGATCGTGCGCGCACTCGCTCACGCTCACGAGGTGACGGTGGTCGGCGCGGCGCCCGCCGGCGCCGACCTCTCCGCCCTCGAGGAGGCCGGAGCGCGGGTCGTCTCGCTCACCATGGCGCCCTACGCCCGCTCGGCCACACGCACGGCGCTCTCGCGGGGGCGGCAGTTGCTGTCGCCGGTGCCGCTCATCGGGCGAGGGTATTCACCGGTCGTGGGCAGGCTCGCAGAGGAGACCGCCGGGCGAATCGGAGCCGACATCGTGCACCTCGTGAGCATGTACTCGTGCTGGTATCGCAACGAAGGCCTTCCCGCCGTCATCGACCTGCTCGACGTCGTGAGCGGCCTCTGTGAGTCGGCGGCCGCCGCGCATCCCCTGCGGTACGCGGCGGCCCGCGTGCAGATGAGGACGTCGCAGCGTCTCGAGATCCGGCAGCTCGCGCGCATGGCGGCCGTCATCGCGATCAACGACGACGACCAGGCCCGTCTCGCACGCCTGGGCGTGCGGTCGGCGGTGGTGCCGCTCGCCATGAGCGTTCCCGGCGACGACGAGATCGCCGGCGACGAACTCTCGCCCGCGGCAGCGAGCGACAGACACTCACCCGCAGTCGCGGGCGTTGGCGAGCCGAGCGAGGGGAAGCCGGTCGAGCTGCTGTTCGTGGGCAACTTCGCGCACCATCCCAACCGCGCCGCCGCGGCCTTCCTCGAGGGCGAGCTCGTGCCGGAGATGAGAAGACGCGGCCTGCGCTTCTCCTTGACGATCGCCGGCCGTGGCGCCGGTACTGTCGCGGGCCGACGAGCCGCCGACGGCGGCGCTGGGGAAGCGGACGCCGACGCCCGCCGCGCCGACATCGCCTACCTGGCCGACGTGCCCGACCTGGGCCGGCTCTACCGGGCGGCCGGCGTGGTCGTCGAACCGATCGCCTTCGGCGGCGGCACAAAGAACAAGACGCTCGAGGCCATGGCCTGGGGCAAGGCGGTGGTCGGCAGCGGGGCCGCGTTCAGCGGCATCGGTGCGCGCGCCGGCGAGGCGTACGTTCGCGTGCCGCTCGAGCGAGGGGCCATGGCCGCGGCGGTGGCCGGTCTCGTCGCCGATCGTCGCCGGCGCGCCGCGATCGGGCAAGCCGCTCGCGCGTACGTGCTGCGCCATCACAGTCAGGCGATCGTCGACGAGGCCGTCGCCGAGCTCTACGGGCGCGTGCTGGCCGCCCGTCGCTAGACGGCCGCACCGTCACGCGGCGCATGTGCCATACTTTCGCGCGTGGAGCCACTCATGGAGGCAGCGTGGACTACGCGCCCATTCATCGGTTGCTGACGGCCCGCAAGGACCACGGCGATCCCGAAGATCTGCGGGGCTGGGGGGGTCCCGAGCTCGGCTCGCTCGCCTGGCGGCTCGGCAGACGGCTGGCCCGGGGCGCGGCCCTGCGCGTGCGGCTGGGACATGCCGAGGGGCTCGTCTTTGCCGAACGCAACGCCCAGGTGCTGCACGCCCGCCATGTCTCGGCGGGCCGCGACCTGAACCTCGAGGAGGGCTGCCGCATCATGGGCCTGTCGCGGCGCGGCATCGTCTTCGGCGACCGCTGCACGGTCGGCCGTTTTGCCATGATCAGTCCGACCAACGTCCTCGGGGGACGGCTCGGCGAAGGGCTCACGGTGGGCGACAACTCCAACGTGGGCCACTTCGCCTTCATCGGATGCTCCGGCTACATCGAGATCGGCGACCGCGTGCTCATGGGCCCGCGGGTGACGCTGCTGGCCGAGAACCACAACTTCGCCGACGTCGGCCTGCCGATCAAGCTCCAGGGGGTCGAGCGCGCCGGCATCAGCATCGGCGACGACTGCTGGCTCGGGGCCGGCTGCATCGTGCTCGCGGGGGTCTCGATCGGCAAGGGATCGGTCGTCGCCGCGGGCGCGGTCGTCGCCGAGGACGTGCCGCCGATGACGGTCGTGGCTGGGGTGCCCGCCCGCGTCGTGCGCGAGCGACGGGCAGAGGCGTGACCGTCGTGTCGGCGCTCGCCGGCCGACGCGAGTCGAGCGCCGGGGCAGCAAGATGAAGGTCCTGGTCGTCAACAACTTCGTGCGCCAGGGGAGCGGCATCGACGCGTCGGTGAACCTCGAGGTGCGGGCGCTCTCGCGACGGGGCCACCAGGTGGACGTCGTGCGGCGCGACAACGCCGCCTTCGAACGGGCATCCGGCCCGGCGCGAGCCGCGCTTCTCGCCTCGTCGCTGTACTCGGTGCCGGTCGGCCTCGAGCTGAGCCGGCGCCTGCAGGCCGCCAGGCCCGACGTGGTCCATCTGCACAACCTGGTGCCCTTCGTGACCGGCGCCGCCTACGACGCCTGCCGCCGTCGCGGCGTTCCCACCGTGCAGCACCTGCGCAACTATCGGGCCTTCTGCCTCTCGTCGTATGCGTATCGCGACGGCCGCCCCTGTGACGCCTGTGCCCGCTCCGCGTTCGCGGCGAGCGTGCTCCACAAGTGCTACCGCGGCTCGTACGCGGCAAGCGCCGCCCTGTGCGCCGCCCGCTGGGTCGACTGGGCGCGCGGCCGCAGGAGCGGCTACGGCGCCGATGCCTACATCGCCAACAGCGCGTTCACCGCCGAGCGTCACGTGGCGCACGGGTTGCCCGCCGGGGACGTGCGCGTGCTGCTCAATCCCGCCGAGGACCTGGGGGCGCTACTGCCCGGCGGCGCCCAGGCTCAGGTCTGCCGCTCCGCGGCCACGCCGCCGCGGCTGACGTTCGTCGGCTCGCTGATCGCCGCCAAGGGGGTGTGGCCGGCGCTCGAGCTCGCGGCCGCGCTCCCCGAGTTCGAGGTGCGCTTCGTAGGGACCGGCGACGACGAGCCGGAGCTCAGGCAGGCAGCCCACCGGCGGGCGCTCGCCAACGTCACGTTCCAGGGCTTGCTCAGCGGCGCGACCAAGGCCGCGGCGTGGGCCGAGAGCTTCCTCACGCTGGTGCCGTCGCTGTGGGACGAGCCCTTCGGGTTGGTCGTGCCCGAGAGCTACTCCCTGGGCGTGCCCGTGCTGGCCACGACCAGCGGCGGCCTTGCCGAGACGGTCAAAGACGGCACGACCGGCCTGCGGCTCGACGCGTCGCGCCTCGACGACGCCGTCGCCCGCGTGCGCGAGCTCTGGAACGACCAGCCACGCTACCTGGCGATGCGCGCGGCGGCGCGGGCCGAGTATGAGCTGCGCTACACAGAGGAGCGCTTCGCGGCCAGGCTCGAGGAGCTGCTGGCCGAGGCGGCGAGCGCGGGGGCGCGCGCGGGGACACGGGCGCAGGGGCGAGCGGGAGCGCAGTCGTGAGGATCGCGATGCTCGGCACGAGGGGCGTGCCGGCGGCCTACAGCGGTTTCGAGACGGCCGTCGAGAACCTCGGCGAGCGCCTCGCCGAACGGGGTCACGACGTCACGGTCTACTGCCGTCCCCACATGGTCGAGGGCCGCTACGCGGCGTACCGCGGCATGCGGCTGGTCTACCTGCCCACGCTGCGCAGCAAGCACCTCGACACCTTCGTGCACACCTTCCTTTCGACCCTGCACATGGCCCTGTTCACGCGGCCCGACGTCGCCTTCTACTTCATCGCTGGTAACAGCCCCTTCGCCCTGCTGAGCCGTCTGCTCGGCGTGCCCAGCGCCCTGAACGTCGACGGTCTCGACTCGCGCCGTGCGAAGTGGTCGGGACCGGCGAAGACCTACCTGCGCTGGGCCGAGCGCATGGCGCCACGCTTCGCCACGCGCGTGATCACCGATTCGCGGGTGCTGCAGCGGCTTTACCTGGAGCGCTACGGCGCCCAGACGGAGTACATCCCCTACGGCGCCGAGGTGCCGGCGACCGACTCGGTGCGCCACCTCGAGCGGCTCGGGCTGCGACGCCGGGGCTATCTGCTCTTCGTCGGCCGCCTCGTGCCCGAGAACAACGCCCACGTGCTGCTCGAGGCGTTCGCGGGCCTCGAGACCGACCTGCGACTCGTCGTGGTCGGTGACGCCGCCTACGCCGACGACTACCTCGCGCGACTCAAGGACACGAGCGATCCCCGCGTCGTCTTCGCCGGCTACCTCTTCGGCGAGGGGTTCCACGAGCTCGCCCGCAACGCGGCCATCTTCGTCGTACCGACCGAGGTGGGGGGCACGCACCCCGTGCTGGTCGAGGCCATGGTCGCCGGCAACTGCGTGGTCGTGAACGACCACCCGCCGAACCTCGAGGTGATCGGCGACGCCGGCGTGGCCTACAGCGGCGCCGGCGGCGCCGGCGCGCTCCGCGACGTGCTGCGCGATCTGCTCGGCGATCCCGACAGGGTCGAGTCGCTGCGGAGCTCGGCGCGCGCCCGCGCCGAAGCGCTCTACACGTGGGGTGCGGTCACCGACTCCTACGAGCGTCTCGCCCGCGGCTGCGTGGCCGGCGGGCCGGAGGCGGTGTCGTGATGGATCGCCACGACCTGGTCGACCGTGCGCTGCGACTCTTCAACACGCATCAGCGACGGTTCGTGGCGCGCCGCGCCGGCGTGTGCGAGCGGGTAGCCTCGGGCGCCCTGGCGGCGCCGGCAGTCGACCGGCGACGACTCGTGGCCGAGCTCTACCTCCGCGGGAGCGGCCTGGAGATCGGCGCCCTCAACGGGCCGCTGGCCCTGCCCGAGGGCGCACATGCGCGCTACGTCGACCGGCTCGACCTCGCCGAGCTGCGCGCCCACTACCCGGGGCTCGAGCTCGTCCCCGTCGACATCGTGGACGACGGAGAGCGCCTGGCCAGCATCGCGGCGGCCTCACAGGACTTCATCGTGGCCAACCACTTCCTCGAGCATTGCCAGGATCCGATCGGCACGCTGCAGCACCTCGCGGCGAAGCTGCGACCGGACGGGATCCTCTATCTGGCGGTGCCCGATGCGGACCAGACGTTCGACGCCGGACGGCCCAGCACCACGTTCGATCACCTGGTGACCGACCATGCGCAGGGACCGGCCTCGTCGCGGCATGCCCACTTCCAGGAGTGGGCTGCCCTCGTGGAGGACGGCGACGCCCGCTCGACGGCCGCCCGGGTGAGGCAGCTCGAGGACATGGACTACAGCATCCACTTCCACGTCTGGCGGCTGCCCGACCTGCTCGAGCTCTTCGCGCGCACGATCGCCGAGCACGACGTGCCGCTGCGCATCGAGCTCGTGACGCGCAACGGCATCGAGGTGATCTGCGTGCTCAGGCGCGTTGACCGTGCAGGGGCGAGATGAGAGCATCGCCCCCGGGCATCGTCACGGCGGGCGCCGCCGGCGACCGATCAGGTGCCTCTGCCGGATGGAGTCCCGAGAGCATCATGTCGTTCCCCGAGCCGAGAACCAGCGACGCCGGCGGTCCCAGGCCATGAACGTCGCGATCTGTGGCGGCGGCGGCTTCATCGGATCGGCGATCGTCGATCGGCTGCTCGAAGACGGCCACTGCCTGCGGATCCTCGAGCGGCCCCGCGTGCGACCCCACCGCCGCTTCGGACCCGGCGAGGACGTCGAGTGGCTCGCGGGCGACCTGCTGAACGTCGCCGATGCCGGCCGCGCCATCGACGGCATCGACGTCGTCGTGCATCTGGTCTCGACGACGATCCCGGCCAGCTCGAGCGGCGATCCCATCTTCGACATCGACAGCAACCTCGTCGCGTCGGTGCAGCTGCTGAACCTGATGGTCGCCGCGGACGTTCGCAGGATGATCTTCATCTCCTCCGGGGGCACGGTCTACGGCACGCCGGTCTATCTTCCGATCGACGAGAGCCACCCGACCGAGCCGCGGGTGCCGTACGGCATCACGAAGCTCGCCATCGAGAAGTACGTGCGGATGTTCGGCTATCTGCACGGCATCCGTCCCACCATCCTGCGGGTCGCCAACCCCTACGGGGCCCGTCAGCTCCCGGGCACGGGTCAGGGCGTCGTGAGCCACTTCCTGAGCCGCGCCATCCACGAGCAGCCCTTCGAGGTCTGGGGCGACGGCAGCGTGGTGCGCGACTACGTCTACGTGAGCGACGTCGCCGACGCGTTCGCCCGCGCCCTCAACTACGAGGGTGAGCACACGGTGTTCAACGTCTGCTCCGGTGTCGGTATCAGCCTCAACGACCTCATGGGTGTCATCGAGCGCACCCTCGGCTGCGACGTGCGGCGCGAGTACCGGCCCGGTCGCGACTTCGACGTGCCGGTCAGCATCCTCGACAACTCCCTGGCGCGCCGGGAGCTCGGCTGGGAGCCGCGAGTGCCGCTCGAAGAGGGGATCGCCAGGACGGCGGCGTGGCAGCGCGCGACGTTGCCCTGATGAGGGGGCCGCGAACGTGGTGAGCCGCCTGCTGCGCCGGCTGCGGCGCTCGCAGCTCGTGGCGGTGGCGCGTCTCGTGCCCGGTCACGAGTGGTTGCGCGACGGGCTCGACGCGCTCACGGCAGCCTGCGCACCCAGCTTCGAGGCCACCTTCGACGTGCCGAACGAGGTTCGTGGCAGCGTGCTCACGATCCGCGGCCGTGCCCTCATGCACCGGCGGGGCCCGGCGACGGTCGACCTCGAGCTCGACGGCGCGACCATCGGTCGCGCCCGCTTGCGGCTGCCGCGCCCGGCGCCCGGAATCCACAGACCCGCCTCCCTGTTTGCCGGGTTCGAGCACGTCGTCGTGGTGGAGTCGTCACAGGAGACGTCGCTCCACACCATCGACGCCGTCGTCTCGGACGGGTGTGGGTGGCGACGTCACATAGGCCGGCGCACGGTCAGGGTCACGCGGCAGATGCTCTCAGAGGCCGAAGACAGCGGGGCGAAGGCGCTGCGCGAGCGGACTCGGCGTGCCGTCGGCGCCGCGCCGCGACCGGCGCCGCGCGCGCCCGGCGACACCCGGTATCGCGTCGTCGTGTTCGCCCATCAGCTCGATGTGGGCGGCGGCCAGCTCTACCTGCAGGAGCTCCTCCGCCATCTCGTGCCGAACGTCGAGTCGTGCACAGTCGTGTCTCCCGCCGACGGCGGGTTACGCACCGAGCTGGAGCTCCTTGGTGCCGACGTGGTCGTCACCGGGCCGGCGGCCTTTGCCGATACGGCCGGCTACGAGGGCCGTGTCCGCGAGCTGTCCCTGTTCCTGCTCGGTTCGTCGTGCGACATCGTCGTCGTCAACACGTTGTCCGACTTCCCCGCCGTCGATGCGGCCAGTCGCCTGGGGATCCCTACCCTGTGGGCGATCCACGAGAGCTTCGAGGTCGACCATTGGCTCGCGGTCCGCTTTGGCCCGGGGGGCACGCATCCGTACATCGCCGACCGCGTGAAGGCGAGCCTCGGCGCGGCCAGCCGGCTCGTGTTCGAGTCGCAGGCGACCAGCGAGATGTTCGCTCGCTACGCCTCCGCCGGTCGCCGCGTCGTCGTGCCCTACGGCGTCGACGTTGATGCCATCGACCGCTACGCGGCGGCGTTCGACCGCAAGGCGGCGCGCGAGCGACACGGCCTCGGCGTGGATGCGACGGTCTTGCTCTGTGTCGGCACCGTCGAGGAGCGCAAGGGACAGGCCTGCCTGATCGAGGCCTTCTCGGAGCTCGCGGCGGCGCACCCGAGCACCGAGCTCGTGCTCGTCGGAGACCAGCCGGTGCCGTACTCGGCGGCGCTCCACGAGCTGATCGACGCCCTGCCGCTCAGCGGTCGTGCGCGGCTGGTCCCAACCACGACCGACATCTGGGAGTGGTACGCCCTGTCCGACGTGCTCGTCTCTGCGTCCGACATCGAATCCATGCCGCGGTCCATGCTCGAGGCCATGGCCTTCGGCGTGCCCGTGCTGGCGGCCGCCGTGTTCGGCGTGCCGGAGCTCGTGCACGACGGCGAGAACGGCTGGCTCTGCGAGGCGCGCGACATGCGCGCTCTCACCAGCGTCATGCGCCGGGTCCTCGGACTCTCGGCCGAGGAACGACAGAGGGCCGGCGCCGCCGGGCGCCGCCTCGTCGGCGAGCACCACCGCTCGCCGAACTACGCGCGGTCGTACATCGAGCTCTTCGGCGAGCTCGTCGCCGAGGCGAGGCAGGGCGGCGCCGACTGAAGCGTTTGGCGCG
>DATIYD010000434.1:0-4205 GCA_035517975.1 Thermoleophilia bacterium
CGAGCGCGACGGCCTGTTCTGCGAGCGCATCTTCGGTCCGACCAAGGACTGGGAGTGCTACTGCGGCAAGTACAAGCGCGTGCGCTACAAGGGCATCATCTGCGAGCGCTGCGGCGTCGAGGTCACCCGCGCCAAGGTGCGTCGCGAGCGCATGGGCCACATCAGGCTCGCGGCGCCCGTCAGCCACATCTGGTTCTTCAAGGGCGTGCCGTCGCGCATGGGCTACCTGCTCGACATCGCCCCGAAGGAGCTCGAGAAGGTGCTGTACTTCGGCGGCAGCTACGTCATCATCTCGGTCGACGACGAGAAGCGCACCGCCGACCAGGCCATGTTGTCCGAGAAGGTCGAGGAGATCAAGGCGCGCTACGGCGTGTACGCCGACGACCGTGTCGCCGCCATCCGCGCCATGCGGGCCGAGGTACTCCGTGTCCTCGACCACGACCTCGATCCCGAGGAGTTCCACGCCGGCTCGGAGCCCGACGACGAGTTCGGCTTCTTCAACTACTTCGACATCTTCGAGACCTACCGGCGCATCGTCGTGAACGCCGTACAGCTCGGCCCCGACGAGATCAAGGGCCAGCGCACCAAGGTCGACAAGCTCGCCGACGACTACGTGGATCGCGGTCTCAAGGCGGTCGACGTCGCCAAGGGCAACATCGACCGCGCCTGGGAGCAGTTCAAGAGCATCGCTCCACGCGACGTGGTCGGCGACGAGACGCTCTACCTGCAGATGGAGCGCATGTTCGGTCGCGACGCCGGCTTCGAGCCCGAGAGCTTCGGGGTCTACTTCAAGGGCGGCACCGGTGCCGAGGCCGTGCGCGAGCTGCTCATGCAGGTCGACCTCGAGGCCGAGGCCGAGGAGCTCAAGCACGTGATCGACACCGCCAAGGGCCAGCGCCAGAGCCGCGCCGTCAAGCGCCTGCGCGTGACGTCGGCGTTCCTGCGTTCGGGCAACCGCCCCGACTGGATGATCCTCGACGTGATCCCGGTGATCCCGCCGGAGCTGCGCCCCATGGTCCAGCTCGACGGCGGCCGTTTCGCGACGAGCGACCTGAACGACCTCTATCGCCGTGTCATCAACCGCAACAACCGCCTCAAGCGGCTGCTCGACCTGCAGGCCCCGGACATCATCGTCAACAACGAGAAGCGCATGCTGCAGGAGGCCGTCGACGCTCTGTTCGACAACGGCCGGCGCGGCCGTGCCGTGACGGGCCCGGGCAACCGCGCCCTCAAGTCGCTCTCGGACATGCTCAAGGGCAAGCAGGGCCGGTTCCGTCAGAACCTGCTCGGCAAGCGCGTCGACTACTCGGGCCGCTCGGTCATCGTCGCCGGGCCGCATCTCAAGATGCACCAGTGCGGCCTGCCCAAGATGATGGCCCTCGAGCTGTTCAAGCCGTTCATCATGAGCCGCCTCGTCAGCCGCAAGCTCGTGCAGAACATCAAGGCCGCCAAGAAGATGGTCGAGTCGATGGTGCCCGAGGTCTGGGACATCCTCGAAGAGGTCATCGCCGAGCACCCGGTGCTGCTCAACCGCGCTCCCACCCTGCACCGCCTCGGCATCCAGGCCTTCGAGCCGCTGCTCGTCGAAGGCAAGGCCATCCAGATCCATCCGCTCGTCTGCGCGGCCTTCAACGCCGACTTCGACGGCGACCAGATGGCCGTCCACCTGCCGCTCTCATGGGAGGCGCAGGCCGAGGCGCGCACGCTCATGCTCTCGACCAACAACATCCTGTCGCCGGCCAACGGCAAGCCCATCGCCGTGCCCTCGCAGGACATGGTGATCGGCGCCTACTACCTGACCTATCATCCGCGCGGCGACCTGAGCCAGGCCACGCCCGACGACTTCGACGAGATGCCGCCGGCCTTCGCCAACTACGAAGAGGTCGTGCGGGCCTACGAACAGCGTCTGCTCGATCAGCGCCAGGTGCCCGTGCAGCGCGCCGCCGGCGTCGCCGAGTTCACGCGGCGCGTGATCAGGCTGCGTCTGAACGACGGCAGCCGGGTCATCACCACGGTCGGACGGGCGATCTTCAACATGGAGGTCGAGAACGGCCTGCGCGAGCTGCTCGAAGACGACTTCGATCCGGAGAGCTACACCTTCCTGAACGACAACGTCACCAAGAAGGGGCTCGCCGCCTTCATCAACGAGCTCGTGGCCGCCTATGGCGCCACCAAGGTCGCGCGCCTGCTCGACGTCTTCAAGGCGGTCGGGTTCCGCTATGCCACGCGCGCCGCGGTGACTGTCTCCAAGAACGACGTCGTCATCCCCGAGAAGCGCAAGGCCGAGATCCTCACCGCCCACGAAGACATGGTCACGCAGGTCCAGGAGCAGTACGACCGCGGCTTCCTGACCGACTCGGAGCGCCGCGAGAAGATCGAGGAGATCTGGCGCGAGGCCGACGTGCAGATCACGGCCGCGACGCGGGCCAACTTCAACCCGCTCAACCCGATCTACATGATGGCGACCTCGGGTGCCCGCGGCGACATCAAGCAGATCCGTCAGCTCGCCGGCTGGCGCGGTCAGATGTCCAATCCGAAGGGCGAGATCATCGAGCGGCCTATCAAGTCGAGCTTCATCGAGGGCCTCTCGGTGCTCGAGTTCTTCATCTCCACCCACGGCGCCCGCAAGGGCCTCGCCGACACGGCGCTGCGCACCGCCGACTCGGGTTACCTGACGCGTCGTCTCGTCGACGTCGCCCAGGACGTGATCATCCGCGAGGAGGATTGCGGCACCCAGGAGTCGGTCCCGATGTCGCCGTGGTCGACCCGCAAGGACGACAACCAGGCCCTGGTCGGCACGATCCTCGCGCAGGATGTCGTGCGGCCGCGGAGCGATCGCGTGGTGCTCAAGAAGGGCGCCACGATCGACGCCAGCGCCATGGGCCTGCTGAAGGAGCTCTTCGGCGACCTGCCCAACGCCAAGATCAACGTCAAGCCGAAGGCCGGCGCCAAGATCCAGAGCATGGCGATCTGGACGCACGAGCCCAACGAGAACCTGATCGGCCGCTACCTCGGCAAGGCCCTCGTCGACGAGGCGACCGGCGAGGTCGTCTACGATCGCAACACGATCATCGACGAGAAGGTGCGGGCCGGGATCGTCGAGTTCATCAGCCGCAGCAAGGAGACCGACCCGGCGGTGCCGGTGCGCAGTGTGCTCAAGTGCGAGGCCGAGTACGGCGTCTGCCAGCACTGTTACGGCTACCGTCTGGCCACCAACTCCGAGGCCGACATCGGCGACGCGGTCGGTCACATCGCCGCGCAGTCGATCGGCGAGCCGGGCACCCAGCTGACCATGCGCACCTTCCACACCGGTGGCGTGGCCGGCGCCGACATCACCCACGGTCTGCCGCGCGTCGTCGAGCTGTTCGAGGCGCGCAAGCCCAAGGGCGTGGCGCGCATCGCCGAGGTCGCCGGGCGCGTCGAGATCGTCGAGGGCGAGCGTGGTCCCAAGGTGACCGTGATCGCCGACGACGGCACGTCCAAGGAGTACACCTTCCCGCGGCGCACGCACGTGCTCGTCGAGGACGGCGACGTGGTCGAGGCCGGCGCCGCTCTGTCGCCGGGCTCGCTCTACCCGGCCGACCTGCTGCGCACGGGCGGTGACACCCGCACCGAGCGCTACCTGGTCGACGAGGTCCAGGAGGTCTACCGTTCGCAGGGCGTCGAGATCAACGACAAGCACATCGAGATCATCGTTCGTCAGATGATGAAGAAGGTGCGCATCGTGACGCAGGGCGACACCGTGTTCCTGCCCGGGCAGCTCGTCGACCGCAACCCGTTCCGCCTCGAGAACGAGCGTTGCGTCGCCGACGGCGGCAAGCCCGCCGAGGCGGAGCAGGTCATCCTGGGCATCACCAAGGCGTCCCTTGCGACCGAGAGCTTCCTGTCGGCGGCTTCCTTCCAGGAGACGACGAAGGTGCTCACCGACGCCGCGATCGAGGGCAAGGTCGACAACCTGGTCGGCCTCAAGGAGAACGTGATCATCGGCAAGCTCATCCCGGCCGGCACCGGACTGCGGCGCTACCGCTCGATCGAGATCGAGCCCGCCTGGAAGCGCGAGGCGCAGCAGGAGGCCATCGAGGCGCTCGGCTACGGAGGCTCGCCGCTTGACTAGTAACGAAGTCACGCAGGCCTGAGCGGCGATGACGAAGTCGCTCGGAGACTGAAGCGTCACGAGCACGCGGCGGGGGCAAGGCGCGATGGGC
>DATIYD010000435.1:0-3487 GCA_035517975.1 Thermoleophilia bacterium
GGGTCGGGGCCGCTGTGATATCATGTCGTTTCGTTCGGGGCGCGGGGAGCGCCTCATGTTCGTCTGTGGGAAGAGGTGATGAGTTGGCCGTCCGTATGAGGCTGAGCAGGGTCGGGAGCGCCAAGAACCCCGTCTATCGCATCGTGGTCGCCGACGCCCGGTCGCCGCGTGACGGCCGCTCCATCGAGACCATCGGTCAGTACAACCCGCGGCACACCCCGTCTTTGATCGAGATCGACGCCGACAAGGCCGCCGCCTGGCTGCACAAGGGCGCGCAGCCGTCGCGCACCGTCAAGCGGCTGCTCGCGATCAAGGGCATCGAAGCCTGACGATGGTCGCCGCCGACGCGACAGAGGGTCTCGTTCTGAAAGACCTGCTCGAGTACCTCGCGAAGTCGCTCGTCGACACCCCCGACGAGGTCCATGTCCAGGCCACCGAGACCGACACGACCGTCGTCCTCGAGCTGTCCGTCGCCAAGGACGACGTCGGCAAGGTGATCGGCAAGCAGGGCCGCATCGCCCGCGCGCTGCGCACCATCATCAAGGCAAGCGCCGTGCGCGACGGCAAGCGCGCCATCGTCGAGATCGTCGACTAGGCGCGCAGCGAAGCCGCGCAAGCCTGAGCGATGACGGCGAAGCCGATCATCGGCACTAGCGGTCCGCGAATGGCTCCAGGCCTGTGGGCCTGCGGCACGGTCGGCCGGGCACACGGTCTCGCCGGTGAGTTCTACCTCGATCTGCTCCCCAACGGCCTGGCCTGTCTGACGGGCGGGGAGCGCTTCTTCTTGGAGCGTCCCGACTCTCCTGAGCCGCAGCCCGTCGCGCTCACGCGCGTCGGAGGCACCGGGCTGCGGCCGCTGGTGCGCCTCGACGGGGTCGGCTCGCGCGAGGCCGCGACCGGCTTGCACGGCGCCGTCATCCTGGCCTCCGGCGTCGCCCTCGACGAGGGAGTCGACCACTATCCGGTCTCCGACCTGCTGGGCGCTCGCGTCGTCTCGGGTGGTGTCGAGCTCGGCGTGGTCACCGAGGTGCTCATGAACCCCGCGCACGACATCATCCAGATCGAGGCCCCCGACGGCACGCGCACGCTGGTGCCCTTCGTCGCCGAGCTCGTCGAGGTCGACCGCGAGCGCCGGCTGCTCACGGTGCGAGAGGGGCTCCTGTAGGTGAGGCTCGACGTCTTCACCCTGTTTCCCGAGGCCTTCGCCTGGTTCACCGAGCAGGTCCACGTCGCCCGCGCCCGGACGCTCGGTGTCGAGCTCAACCTGTGGGATTACCGGGCGACCACGCCGCTGCGGCACGGCCAGGTCGACGATACGCCGTACGGAGGCGGAGCCGGCATGGTGCTGCGCATCGACGTCGTGTGCGCGGCGCTCGAGGCCGTCTTCGGCGCCGACGCCGCGACGGTGGCGCGGAGCCGGCGGGTCGTCGAGCTCACGCCCCGCGGGCGTCAGCTCGACGACCCGCTGGCCACCGAGCTCGCCGGCGGCGACCTCTGCGTACTGTGCGGCCGCTACGAGGGCATCGACGAGAGGGTGGCACACCTCGTGACCGACCGTGTCTCCATCGGCCCCTATGTGTTGTCGGGCGGTGAGCTCGCGGCGCAGGTGCTGCTCGACGCCGTCGTGCGCAAGATCGACGGCGCCGTGTCGAACCCCGAGAGCGTGGCCGCCGATTCGTTCTCGCCCGGCCTCGGAGGGTTCCGCGAGCATCCCCACTACACCCGCCCCGCGGAGTTCCACGGCTGGGCCGTGCCGCCGGTCCTGCTCTCGGGCGATCACGCCGCCATCGCCCGCTGGCGGCGTGAGAGGCTGGGCGGTGGGGAACGACCGGAGAAGGAGCGAGAGAGCTAGCGGCGAGCGGGTCGTCGCCGGCGGCTGGGCGTCGCCGCCGGACCGCGCCGAACGCCGTGGTCGGCATCGGCCGCGCTCGGATTTTGCGCGCGGCCGATGATTCTGGTACAGTGCCGTGCGCATTTCTTTCGAAAGAGGCTCCCGTGACGATCATCGAGAACATCGAACGCAAACAGCTGCGTGACGACATCCCGCAGTTCAAGGCCGGCGACACCGTCAAGGTGCACTTCAAGGTCATCGAAGGCAGCCGGCAACGCACGCAGGTGTACCAGGGCACGGTCATCAAGCGGCAGGGCAGCGGCGTCCGCGAGACCTTCACCGTGCGCAAGCAGTCGTTCGGCGTCGGCGTCGAGCGCACGTTCCCGCTTCACTCGCCGAAGATCGAGAAGATCGAGCTGACGATGGTGGGCGACGTGCGCAGGGCCAAGCTCTACTACCTGCGCAAGAAGGTCGGCAAGCAGGCCCGGGTGCGCGAGAAGCAGCACTAGCCCCCGTGAGGGACCAGGCGTGCCACGGAGGCGCACATGCCTGAGCGTCAACAGCGTAGTTCCTTGACGGCCTAGGCTGCTGGCGTCGTGACCGAGAGCGTGCCCGTCGAACGACGGGCCCGATCGTCGCCCCGAAGGATCTTCGTCGAATACGGCGTGATCCTCATCGTCGCCCTGGCCGTGGCCTTCGTGCTGCAGGCCTTCGTCGTCAAGCCCTATCGCATCCCGTCGCCCTCGATGGTGCCGACGCTCGATCCGGGCGACAGGGTGCTTGTCGCGCGCTTCTACTACCATCTCACCAGTCCGGCGCGCGGCGACATCGCCGTCTTCAAGTACCCACTCGACCGGCGCGTCATCTTCATCAAGCGCATCATCGGGCGCCCGGGCGACACGCTGTCGCTGCGTGACGGCCACGTCTACGTGAACGGCGTGCGGCTGAGCGAGCCCTATCTGGCCAAGGTCGACGGCCGGCCGGTGCCGACCGAGCCGGCCGCTCCGGTCGCGGGATCGACCATGAGCGAGCCCTGGTCGTTGCACGAGCCGTACACGGTGCCGGCCCACCACTACTTCATGATGGGAGACAACCGCCTCGACAGCGACGACAGCCGGGTCTGGGGTCCGGTGCCGGCCGGCGATCTGATCGGGCGCGCGTTCTTCATCTACTGGCCGCTCTCGCGCCTCGGCCTGCCCTGATGGGCCGGCGCGCCCGCAAGCTGAACCCGCGTCTCGCGCACGACCTCGAACGCGGAGAGGGCGGGCGCGTCGCCGGCGCCGACGAGGCCGGGCGCGGCTGCCTGGCCGGCCCGATCGTGGCGGCGGCCGTCGTCTTCGACTACGCCACGTTCCGCGACGCCGACTTCGCCGCGCTCGCCGACCTGAACGACTCCAAGAAGCTGACCCGACCGCAGCGTGACGAGGTCTACGGCGCCGTCGTCGCTCGCGCCGAGCGCTTCGCCGTGGTGTCGTGCTCGCCGGCGACGATCGACGGCCGCGGCCTGCATCGCTGCAACCTCTTCTGTCTCGATCGCGCCCTCTGCCTGCTCGGACCGGTCGACGGACCGGCCTTCGTCGATGGGTTCCCGCTACGTGAAAGCGCCGTGATCCACGAGGCGCTCGTCGGCGGCGACGGCCGCTCCGCGGCCGTCGC
>DATIYD010000436.1:0-6717 GCA_035517975.1 Thermoleophilia bacterium
GCTGCGGTCCCACACCGTCGGCCGCCAGATCTCCTTCATGTGCCGGCGGGTGTGCTTCTCGGCGAGGTAGGTACCACCGGCGCCGACCTTGGCGATCAGATCGAGCGCCAGGCTGTCGTCGTTGACGACCACGCCGCCGGCCACCTTGGCCACGATGCCGTAGATCTCGGTCTCCATGATCATGTGGGGATAACTCAGCATCTTGGAGCCGTTCAGCAGACCGCAGCCGTTCATCATGTCGGCGCAGGTCAGGACGCTGGCGAAGGTCGACAGGGAGTCGTCGACGGCGGCTTGCCAGTCGGGCTCCTTGGCGCTCGTCGCCATGGTGCCCATCGCCATCGGCACGCCGTAGAAGTGCGCAAGCTGGGTGGCGCCGGCGGCGAGCAGATAGTCCTCGGGGCCGGCCGTGTAGCCGCCGGTCTTCAAGTCCATGCAGCTCGGCGCGCCCGAGAAGAAGGCGGGACAGCCGGGGAAGGCGAGCTCGAGGAGCACGACGCCGGAGAGGGCTTCGGCGTTCTGCACGACGAGGTTGCCGGCCAGCGTGGCGGGGCCGGTCCCGGCCATCAGCGGCATGGGCATGAAGCCGCTCGCCAGACCGTGCTCGGCAGCCACCAGGTTGGCCTCGAGGTTGGGGCCGTCGTGACCCAGCGGGTCGACCGCGCACTGCATGAAGCTGATGATCGGGCGCCTGCGCAGCTCGTCGGTGCCGCCGACGATGGCGGCCGCCATCTCGACGAGCAGCCGCGCCGGGCGCTCGCCGACCGTGGTGACCGCCTGGTAGTGCTTGCTCGTGTTGGCGAGGACCGCCTCGGAGTCGTGCAGCGCCCTGGAAGCCGGCGGCACGTCCTGCGAGGTGACCACGGGGCCCCAGTAGTAGCTCACGGCCGGCAGGGCGTCGACGAAGCGCGCCGAGGTCGCGGCGTCGGCCCTGGTCGAGGGGCGCTTCTCACCCGAGTGGTGGTCGTAGACGAACACCCCGCTGCCGTCGTTCGAGAGGTAGCAGTGGGCCCGGTCGATGAGCATGTCGCAGGCCGGGTCGCGGCCGGCCAGGACGTACTGCTCGGGCACGCGGGCCACCGCCTCCATGACGATCGCGCGCGGCAGGCGGGCGACCTCGCTCGAGCGGTCGACCGCACAGCCGTTGGCGGCGAGGATGTCGAGCGCTCGGGCCGAGGGAAAGCGGATACCGACGTTCTCGAGGGTGTCGAGCGTGGCCTGGTGGATGCGCTCGAGGTCGCTGCTCGACAGCACGTCCCAATGGAGCCGGGGGGCGATGGGACTGATCCGTGGGCTCATGGACGGCGACCTCGTGGACTCATGAACGGCGACCTCGCGGGTTCGGGAGACGTGCGGCGGGCGACGGTGCGGCGGTGCGATGGGGCCGCGGGCACGCGGCGGCGACTCCGCCTAGAGCCCGGAGGTGCGGCAGATCGAGATGATGCAGGCCGCGGACACGTGACTGAGTCTATCAAACGGCCCATCGGCGGCAACCCGCGCGCGCTCACGCGAGCGCGGCGTCGGCGCGCGCGGCGATGGCCGCAAGCTCGGCGGCCAGATCGGCCGGCGGCGGCTCGGGGCGGTGGCCGGCGAGGATCCCGGCGGCGATCTCCGCGGCCTCGTCGAACGCCCCGCGGCGACCGCCGGAGAGCCAGGCGTCGTAGGGGCTGCGGTCCCACACGCGCGGCCGCCAGATGTGGCGGGCGTGCCGCCGCGTGTGAGGGTCGGCGAGGTACGTGCCCCCCGGCCCCACCCGACCGATGGCGTCGAGGGCAAGCGTCTCGTCGTCGACCGTGATGCCCTCGGCGAGGCGCGCCGCGATGCGGTAGACCTCGGTCTCCATGACGAGGTGCGGGTAGGAGAGCGTGCGCGAGCCGTCGAGCAGGCCGGCGCCGCTCATCATGTCGGCGCCGGCCAGCACCGAGGCGGCGGTCGAGAGGGCGTCGTCGACCGCGGCCTGCCAGCCGGGCTCCTTGGCGCCGGTGGCCATGGTGCCCATGTTGACCGGCAGGCCGAACGAATGACCGAGCTGGGTGGCGGCGGCGGCCAGCACGTCGTCTTCGGGGCCGCCGCCGGTGTAGCCGCCGGTGCGCAGGTCCATGACGCTGGGCGCGCCCGCGAAGAAGACGGGCGCGCCGGGGCTGGCGAGCTGCAGAAGGACGAGGTCGGCAAGGACGGCGGCGGCGTTCACGACGAGGTTGCCGGCGAGCGTCGCCGGCGCGGTGCCGCAGCCCAGGGTCAGGGAGAGAACGCCGCACGGCACGCCGGCCGCAGCGCAGACGAGGCCGGCCTCGAGGCTCACCGCGTCGTTGCCGAGCGGATCGACCGGGCAGGCGACCAGGCTGACGGGAGGCCGGCGGCGCAGCTCGTCGGCGCCGCCGGCCACGGCGGCCGCCATCTCTACCAGCAGCCTGGCCGGCCGCTCGCCGACGCAGGTCACGGCCTGGAAGTGCTTGGTGGTGTTGGCGAGCACGGCTGCCGCCTCGTGCAGGGCACGCGGACCGACCGGCACGTCGCCGGCGGCGACGATCGGCCCCCAGGCGAAGGCGATCTCGGGCAGCGCGTCGCAGAAGCGCGCCGAGTCGGCCACGTCGGCCAGGGTCGACGCGCGGCGCTCGCCGCTCGCCGGATCGATCACGAAGACGCCGCTGGCGTCGTTGGACAGGTAGCAGTGGCGGCCGTCGAGGGGCAGGTCGCAGGACGGGTCGCGACCGCACAGGGTGAACTCGGCCGGAGCGGTCGCCAGGGCTCCCTCGACGAGCCGGCGCGGCAGCCGCGCCATGTCGCGGGAGCGGTCGACGACGGCGCCGTGGGCGGAGAGCACGTCGAGCGCCCGCGGCAGCGGGAACCGGACGCCGACGTCGGCGAGGACGGCGAAGACGGCCTCGCGCAGGCGGTCGAGCTCGGGCGGGCTCAGGACCTGCCAGCGGCGCGCCGGCACGATCGGCTCGATACGACGAGCGGAGTCGCCGCCCGGCGCGCAGGCCACGTCAGCCCGTCGGGTAGGTGCCCGCCTTGAGCTGAGCGAGCGCCGCGCTGAACGAGGGCACGCCGGCCGGCCGCGCGCTCACGTCGAGACCGTGGTACCAGTGCCGCGACAGGCGCCGAAGCGTGCCGTCGCGGCGCAGGGTGCGCAGGCCGGCGTTCAGCACGGTCACGAGGTCGGTCTGGCCGCGCAGGGTGGCGATGGCGAGCGGTTGGAAGAAGAACCCCCTGCCGGCTGCCGACACGCCCGCGCCGCCGGCCGCCTCGCTCATCGCCGTAGTATCGGCGATCATGGCTCCGGCCACCGTGCCGTCCGCCACGTCGGACAGCGCGTCGGCGTCGGTGGCGTAGACGGCGACGCCCACGCCGTTCGCCGCCTCGAGGAACTGCTGGAAGGTGGTCGAGGCGGTGACGCCGATGGTCTTGCCCTGCAGCTCGGGCAGCGTGGCCAGGGATGCGCCGCCGGTGGGCACCACGATCTGGGCAGTGGTGTAGGCGTAGGGAGCGCTCATGGTCAGCTGTGACGAGGGGGGCGGGTCGGCCGGGATCGAGCTGATCGCGACGTCGTAGCGTCCGGCCGCCAGGGCGCTCGGCATGCGCGCCCAGTCGAACTGCCGGAACTCCACCTTGAGACCGAGTGCCGCGGCGATCGCCCGCGCCACGTCGACGTCGAAGCCGGTCCAGGCGCCGGCGCTGTCGACCGAGCTCTGAGGCGCGAACTGCGGATCTTCGCCGACGACGAGCGTGCCGCGCGTGGCGATGGTCGCGGCCGCGCCGGTCGGCGCGTGGCCGAGGATGGCGGTAAGACTCTGGGTGGCCGTCTTCGTCGCCTGGGCGGCGGGATGGCCGCCGCAACCCGCGGTGGTCGCCACCACGCCAGGCACGACGACCGCCGCGGCCACGGCCAGCACGGCCACGGCCAGACCGAGACGCGCTGACCGGCGCCGTTTCACGTCAGCCGGTCACCAGGCGGCGCAGCTCTTCGTCGAGCGCGGGGTCGAGCGGCGGCGGCGTGTGGCGGGCCAGCAGGTCGCGCGCGCGGCCGAGGGCGGCCTCGCGCGCGTCGGCTTGCGAGGCGTCCGGGCCGACGAGGCCGGCGGCCACGCGGCGCGCCTCGGCGACCGCGTCGCCGGAGGCGGCGGCGCGGGCGGCGGCCCGCGCCGCCGCGACCACCTCGGTCCCCAGAACCAGCTCCTCGAACGAGAAGATGCGTCCGCCGGCTACCATGCCGACGCCGGCCATCATGTCGACGCCGGCAAGCAGCGAGAGATAGGTCGTGGTCACGTCGTCGGTCACCGACTGCCAGCCCGGCATCTTGGCGGCAGAGGCGTTGGTGCCGCACTGCGTGGGCAGCTGATAGAAGGCGCCCACGTTGCCCACGGCGGCGCCCATGAGCGTGTCCTCGGGGGCGCCTCCCGAGAAATCGCCGGTGCGCAGGTCCATGACGCTCGGGATGAAGCAGATGAAGACGGGCGCCCCCGGGAACGCCGCCTGGATCGCGCAGACGCCCGAGAGCGCCTCGGCGATGCCCACGACGAGCGAGCCTGCCATGGTGATCGGCGTCGTCGAGCCGCCCTGCGGCATGGTGACGAAGCCGATCGGCACGCCGGCCTCGGCGAAGGCCAGGCCGGCCGCGAGGGTGCCCTCGTCGTGGCCGAGCGGGGTGATCGTGCCGAGCAGGGCCGAGATCGGCGAGGCGCGCCGCACGGCGCGCTCGCCGCCGGCGATGGCGCGCGCCATGGCGACCGCGACCCGCGCCTGGGCCTCGTCGACGATCGTCACCGTCTGCACGTGCTTGCCGGTGTTGGCCAGCACGTCGTAGATCTCGTAGAGGCCGCGCCGTTCGACGGGGCGGTCCTGGGCGCTCACCGTCGTCCAGCAGAAATCGATCTCGTCGAGCGCGTCGACGATGCGCGTGATGGCGACGACGTCGGCAGCGGTGGTCGCCCGTTTCTCGCCCGTCTCGAGGTCGTAGATGTCGGTGGGGCAGCCGTCGGTGGTGAGCAGCGACTCGACGCCGGTCACCAGGGTGCGGTTGGCGCGAGCCCCGAGCGTGAGCTGCGCCGGCGCGAGGCCGACGAGGTGGCGCACGACGTCGGCCGGAATGCGCACGACCTGGCCGTCGGCGTGCGCGCCGGCGGCGACGAGCGCCGCCCGCGCGGGGAGCGACGGCATGGCGACCCCTGTCGTGGCGAGCACGTGCAGGGCCGCCTCGTCGAGTCGTTCGAGATCGGTGTCGCTCAGGATCTGCAGGCGTCCCGAAGCCTGGGGGGCAAGCTGCCGCACGCGCGCACCTTCCTTACGGGGTTCTACGGTCTCGCGCCCGCCAGCAGCCGGTCCGCCTGGGCCGGCGCAAGGACGAGGCCGCCCCATTGTCGCCGTCAGACGGCGATGGCTGCAACCCGCGCGTCGATCGCCAGGCGCAGATCGGCGCTGCGGATCTTCAGGATCGTGGTCGTCGTGCCGCCGCCACAGTAGATCACCGGCAGGTCGAAGACGGCGGGGTCGGCCACGATCGGCAGCTCCGCCGCGAGGCCGCACGGCGGCAGAGCGCCAGGACGATAGCCGGTGAGCGACATCACCTCGGCCGCCGCGGCCGGCTTGACGGCGCGACAGCCGAGCTCGGCGCACAGGCGGCCGTGGTCGACGTGCCTGTCGCCGGGCACGAGACAGACGACCGGACCGGATTCGGTCTCGAAGAGCAGGGACTTCACGACCTCGCGCGGCGGGACGCCGAGGAGAGCGGCGGCACGGCGCACCGTGGTCGACAGGGCGGGCAGCTGGACGATCTCGTGAGCCACGCCCTGCTCGAGGAGATAGTTGTGGACGTCACTGCAAGACCTCATCGCCCCCCCTCGGGCCGCGCCGACACTCTACCACAGCCGTCGAGCCCGCAAGGCAGGCGTTCGCGCTGTTGCCGGGCGGCCGGCGCCCGCCTACCATGGTCCGATGCAGAAGCGCACGAAAGGGCAGCGCCTGGGGCGCCGCGTCGC
This sequence comes from Thermoleophilia bacterium, assembly GCA_035517975.1. Classification (GTDB taxonomy): domain Bacteria; phylum Actinomycetota; class Thermoleophilia; order UBA2241; family UBA2241; genus Bog-752. The sequence goes on from DATIYD010000436.1 coordinate 5,976, forward strand.
CAGCCTGCTGCTGATCGCCGGCGGGCTCACGCTGGCCTTTCCGTTCTGGTCGGCCGCCTACACCCGCTACCAGCAGGGCCACCTGAGCAGCGACTACCGGCGGGCGAGCGCCGCCTTCGCCGTCGGCGAGCAGCGTCAGGCATCGGCGCTCGCCCTGCTGCATACGCCGGAGATGCGGGCGCGCCACCTCGCCGGCCTCTTCGCGCGCGGGCTCAAGCCCGGTGACCCGATCGGCCGGCTCGTCATCCCGCGGATCCATCTCGACCGCGTGGTCGTGCAGGGCAACAGCGGGGCCGGCAGCCTGAACCCGGAGAGCGACGCGGCCTACCTGCGGGGTGGGCCGGTGCACTACGGCGTGACGGGGCTGCCCGGTTCGGGCCGCGAGCCCTTCGCCGTGGCCGGCCATCGCACCACCTACGGCGCGCCGTTCTACAGCCTGAACGCCCTGCAGCGCGGCGATCGCATCGTCGTCGACACCCCGTACGGGCGCTTCGCCTACAGGGTGGCGCGGCTGAGCACCGTGCTGCCCTCGGACGTCGGCGTCCTGTACGACCGTGGCTACGGCCTCGTGCTGACCACGTGCACCCCGCCCTACAGCGCGAGCCACCGCCTCGTGGTCTGGGCGACCGCGGCCGGCTTCACCCTGAAGTAGCGGCCCCCAGGTCGGGAAACGGCGGGCGCTCCACCCGCGAGCCCTCGAGCAGCATGACGACGTAGGGGTCGCCGACCTCGCCGCCGGGGT
>DATIYD010000437.1:0-3250 GCA_035517975.1 Thermoleophilia bacterium
CGTCGGCGGTCCCGCCATGATCCGGGCCGCCGCCAAGAACCACGAGGGCGTCGCGGTCGTCACCGAGCCCGACGACTACGCCCCGATCCTCGACGAGCTCAAGGCGAGCGGCGGCGAGCTCTCGCCGGTCACCTGCCGTCACCTCGCCACCAAGGCCTTCCACAAGACGGCCCACTACGACTTCGTCATCGCCAACTGGTTCTCCGAGACCGAGGGCGACTTTCCGAGCCACATCCTGCGCGACTACGAGAAGGTCATGGAGCTGTCCTACGGCGAGAACCCGCACCAGCGGGCCGCCTACTACGCCGAGAGCGGCGCGCGCCGTCACCTGCTCTCGCGCGTCACTCAGCTCCACGGCAAGAAGCTGTCGTTCAACAACCTCTACGACCTGCACGCCGCGCGCTCGCTGGCGAGCGAATTCGCCCTGCCGGCCTGCGTCATCATCAAGCACAACAACCCCTGCGGCTCGGCCCTGGCCGAGACGCTCGAGCGCGCTTACCTCAAGGCGCTCGAGTGCGACCCGGTCTCCGCCTTCGGCTCGGTGATCGCCGTCAACCGCCCGGTCGACCTGGTCACGGCGCAGCGCATGGGCGAGCTCTTCATCGAGGTGCTGTTCGCGCCCTCCTACGACGACGACGCCCTCGAGCTGCTCTCCCGCAAGGCCGACATCCGTATCCTGGTCGACAACGAGCGCCGCAAGTTCAGCCCCGGCGAGATGGACTACAAGCGCGTGCTGGGCGGCCTGCTGGTGCAGGACCGCGACGCCGACCTCGAGGACCGCGAGTCGATGGAGGTCGTCAGCGAGCGCCACCCGACCGAGACCGAGTGGGGCGACCTGATCTTCGCCAGCCGCGTGGCCAAGCACGTCAAGTCGAACGCCATCGTGATCGCCAAGAACCTCGCCTCGCTGGGCGTCGGCGCCGGCCAGATGAGCCGCGTCGACTCCACCCGCCTGGCCATCGAGAAGTCGCACGGCGACCTGCAGGGCGCGGTGGTCGGCTCCGACGCCTTCTTCCCCTTCCCCGACGCCGTCGAGCTCGCCATCGACAACGGGGTGACCGCGTTCATGCAGCCGGGCGGCTCCAAACGCGACGATCTCTCGGTCAAGATGTGCGACGCCCGCGGCGCCGCCATGGTCTTCTCGCGCCGGCGCCATTTCCTGCACTAGCGCTCGCACCCGCGCGGGAGCCTTGCGCCGTCACGCCTCGGCGATGCCGCGATGATCCGACCAGGCTCCCACGCCGGACTGAACGCGGCGGAACGACCGGCCTACGGCACGGTGCGCCTGGGTAGCGGCCGGGTCGCGCTGCGACCCTGGCGGCTCGCCGACGCGCCGCTCATGGCGGCGGCCTGCGCCGACCCCGAGATCGCGCTCTTCTGCATGATGCCGGCCGGCTACACGATCGCGCTCGCCCGCGACTTCATCGCCGACGCTCCGCGCGCCTGGGCCGAGGACGGCTGGCTGCACCTCGCCCTGACCAAGCCGCGCGGCCGCCGCCCGCTCGGCGCCGTGGGCGCGCTGCAAGGCGACCCCCGCCTGCCCAACGCCGATCTCGGCTACTGGGTCATGCCCGAGCACCGCGGCCGCGGTCTCGCGACGGCCGGTGTCTCGCTGCTCACTGATTGGGCCTTCGGCACGCTCGGCCTGCGCCGTCTGTCGATCGGTACGATGGTGGCCAACGAGGCTTCGCGCCGCATCGCCCGGGCGCTCGGCTTCACGCCCGAGGCTCTGCTGCGCAACGACCGGCCCTTCGGCCCGACGCGCACCGACTGCGTCGTCTATTCGCTGCTGGCCGACGAGTGGCGCGCGCGCCGGGCGAGCGGCGCCGAAGGCCGGCCCCAGGGCCCGCCACCCGATGAGCCCAGGGGCATGCCGCCCGACGAGACCATGGGCAAGCCGTCCGACGAGACCATGGGCAAGCCGTCCGACGAGGCGCTCCTGCCGGCCCTCGCCGCCGCCCGCACCGACTACCCCGCGGCGACGCCCACCCTGCCCGCGGCGCCGCCGCTGCTCGGCGACGGCGCCATCGTGCTGCGCCCCTACACCGAGGCCGACCTGCCCGACCTGGTGCGCGCCTGCAACGACCCCGAGACACAGCGCTGGCTCTTCGCGCTGCCCACTCCCTACACCGACATCGACGCCCGCGACTTCGTGGCCCGCACTACGACCGGCTGGCGCGCCGCCAACGAGGCCTTCTTCAGCATCGCCGACGCGGCAAGTGACCGCTTTCTGGGCGGTATCGCCCTGCACGGCGGCGAGGTCTGGGCGGGCGTGGCCGAGATCGGCTATCAGATCGCTCCCTGGGCGCGCCGCCGGGGCGTGGCCACCGCGGCGGCGCGCCTGGTCGCGCAATGGGGTCTCGACGTGCTCGGTCTGGCGCGCCTGCAGATCCTGGCCGACACCCGTAACGTCGCCTCGTGCGGCGTGGCCGGCAAGCTGGGCTTCGTCGCCGAAGGCCTGCGTCGCCGCGACCACGGCCGCCCCGGCGACCTCGGCGACCACGCCGTCTTCTCCTTGCTCCAGACCGATCCGCGGCCCTGGTAGAGCACGGCCTGCGCGCCCCACTGGGCGGGGTAGGGCTCAGCCACGAGGCGCCGCGACGCACCACCCGCCGGTGAGCCGCCCGAGACGCCGCGGCCTGCCGTGCAACAGGTGATACAATCCGCGAGCCCGGGCCGCTAGCTCAGTTGGTAGAGCACCTGACTTTTAATCAGGGTGTCGTAGGTTCGATCCCTACGCGGCCCACCAGAAAGCGCATCTATGCAGCGATTCTCGCTGCTCTTCGCCATCTCAAGCGCTGGCCTGCCGACGCAATGCCGACGCTTATAGTGCAATTTAGTGCAGAGACTCGACCCTGCTGGCGGCCACTGAAGTGCTCAAGACGCAGGGCTTTTGCCTCACAGGAGAGGCCCAGAAGGGCCAATTCTCTGAACTAAAACGGCCCTTTTGGACGCGCAGAGACGCGCAGGTGAGCTGTTTCAGCACGAAAGCCGTGCCAGGCTGAGGGCCAACCGCTCGTACGAGAGGCGCTCCCAAGCGCAGCATCTCGTGAGGCGCGGGCGCTGCCAGGGCAGTGGGGAGCGACCGCACCAAGGGCTCAGGAAGGCCCGCCGATCCGTCCGAGAGCGAGATGGAGCTGGGGTGATCACTGGTCATGGCAAGCACGTTATCCGCTTTGGCGTTGGTGCGCAAAGCCCCCCGAAGGTGGGGCACTACGCTCCTGCGGGCAGCAGCGCCGCGATCCTCTCG
>DATIYD010000438.1:0-7959 GCA_035517975.1 Thermoleophilia bacterium
GCCATGGCCGGCGGCGCGGCGAAGCCGGCCGTGCCCGCGGCGGCGTTCGGGGGCGGCTGCTGCGCAGCCGCCCCCGCCGCGCCTTGCTGGTCGTCGGCCGGCAGGCCGCGCACCGGGTACCCGCACTGGAAGCAGTACTCGTAGCCGACGGGCAGGCCGGTGCCGCAGTTGTCGCAGATCGGCATGGTCCCCTACCGCGCCTGGCGCATCAGGAGCTCCCTGATGGCGTCGCGATGGCGTTCGGAGGAGACCCGCAGGTGGTTGAGCACGCGAGCGACGTTCTCGGAGTCGCTGTCGAAGACCTTGTAGGCGTCGCGCTCGACCATCTCCTGCTCCAGGGCCAGGGCGTTCTCGAGGGCCTCGGTCAGGCCGAGACGGCCGGCGCCCACGACCTCGATCTGGTCGCGCACCTCACTCGTGGCGGCGCGCAGGTCGGAGAGCGGAAACCGCTTGGCGTCGACGAAGACGTCGAGCTCGTGGTCGCGCTCGAGCATGTGGTCGGGGCCGACCAGGTCGCGCATCAGCGAGCCGTGACCGTACTCCTCGGCCGACAGGCCCTGCCAGAAGCCGGCAGAGCTCGCGAGGCGTGTGCCGTAGGCGCCGTAGAGATCGCCGATCGCGTCTTCGTGGTCGGCCAGCGCTTCGACGACCTCTCTGGCCCGGTCGCCGCTCGTGGGGTCGCCCATGGGACTCCTCGTGAAGGTGTGGTGGCGCCGCGTGCGCCCGCGGCTCCAATGTACCAAGCCTCAGACGCCACCCGGAGTCGCGACGCGGGGCGGCGCCACCTGGGGCGCCGGAACGCGCGCCGTGGTGCTCGGGCCGGCTCGGCGCAGGGCGGCCCGCCGCGGCGCGTCAGGCCTCGCCGAAGCCGAATCCGGCAGGCCGCGCGGGCGGCGCGAGCGGGCTCGCCGGCAGGCCCGCTCGCGCCTCGGGCTCGTTGTAGCCCAGGGGCGCGACGTCGTTGGGACCGTCGGGATAGAAGAGGCTGGCGAGCGCCTGGATCTGGCCGCGGCCCACGCCGAGCTCGAACTGGCCGCCGCCGTACAGGCCGATACCGACCGCCCGCGCGCGCTCGATGCAGTCGATCAGCGCGCGCACCGTGCCGAACCGCGACGGCTTGATGTTCAAGTGGCGGGCCGGCAGGGGCAGCGCTTCGACGTCGGCCCAGGAATGGATCGGCGCGTCCCACGACAGGCGCGAGGCCGCGGCCCGCACGAGCTCGGCCGTCTCACCCTCGGCGGCGGCGTCCTCGACGATGGCCAGCGGAAACGCGCCGAGCACGGCCTCGTAGACGGCGCGGCTGGGCGGGTTCTCGACGAGCGTGCCGCCGTAGTAGGCCTTGAAATCGAGGATCCGTACGCTGTCGGTGGCGGCCACCGCGGCGATCAGGTCGGCGTCCCACTCCGCGGTGGGATCGAGCTTGAACTCGAGGCCGGGGTAGATCGCCAGCCAGGGGCGGATGTCGAGGCGGGTCGAGACGACGAAGCGCACCGGCCGGTACGGCAGGCCCAGAGCCTCGCCCAGCGAGAGGCCGCCCTGGCGCAGGGCCAGATCGAGCGCGGCGCTCTCGAAGGCCCAGCGCCGGTAGTCGCGGCTCGCCGGCCGCACCGGCTCGTGATCGAACAGCGGCTGCCATGACAGGCGGCGCAGGAAGCCGTGCAGCGTGCCGGCCCAGCCCAGACCGAGCTCGGCGGGATAGCCCTCGTGGTCGGCCGCGTCGTAGGTCACGTCTTCGCCGCGCCCCGACAGGCCGCGGCCGTGCAGCACGATCTCCGTCGTCACGCGGGTGAACCCGCTCGAGACGGCGCGCTCGCGCCGGACGACCTCATAGTCGTCGATGGTGAGGTCGAGCTTGGCCAGGCGCTCGTCGTAGAGGCCGGTCGGCGCCTCACCGTCGCTCTGTCGCCGTAACGTCATCGCTGGCTAGAGTACCCGCAGAGGCTTGCCCCTAGGCCGGCAGGCAAAAGCCGGGCCCTAGCGGAGCAGCTCCCGCACGAGCTCGTAGGCGAAGACCGACTGAAAGGCGAGATCGCGCACGGCGATGCGCTCGTCGACGTTGTGGTAGAGCGGCGAGGTCGCCGCCACGTCGTCGACCAGGTAGGGCGCGAAGTTGTAGGCCACGATGTCGGGAAAGGCCGCCCGGAACCAGTTGGCGTCGGTGAAGCCGGCGGAGTGCAGCGCCACCACCCGAGCGCCCGGCACCAGGCGCGAGACGACCGACGTAATGGCCGCGCGCATGGGCGTGTCGGCCGGCGAGGCGTTGCCCTCGATCGTGCCGATCCACTCGATGCTCCAGCGCGCGTCGACCCCGGCCAGGGCGGTCTCGATCTCGGCCGCCACGCGCTGCTCGTCCCAGCCGACCGGCATGCGGCAGTCGACCGTCACGACGGCGCTGTCGGGAAACACGTTGACCGCCTCGCCGCTCGAGGCCAGGATCGTCGGCGAGAAGGTGAGGCCGTAGAGCGGGGCGAGCAGGTCGTGGGCGCGGCGATCGCGCTCGCCGAGCTCGGCGAGCGCATCCGCCGCCGCGCCCTCGTCGAGCAGCCGGGCGCGCAGCGCGGGATCTCCCACCAGCAGCTCGACGTAGTCGGGCGGCACCGTCTCGAGGCTGACCGCGGGCTGGTAGTCGTGCAGGGCGCGCACGACGTCGGCGACGCCCACCACGGCGTTGCCGCGCCGCAGCGGCACCGAGGCGTGACCCGCGTCGCCGCGTACGACCACGCGGAACTGGGCCGTGCCCTTCTCGCCGACGTGCAGCTCGTAGAGCCGCTCGCCGCCGGGCAGGTCCATGAACTCTCCCCCGCCCTCGTTCAGCAGGTAGTCGCAGCGCACGAGGTCGGGGCGCTGCGTGACCAGCCAGCGCGCCCCGCCGACGGCGCCGTCTTCTTCGTCGGCCTCGGCCACGAAGACGACCTCGCCGGCGAAGTCGCGGCCGTCCTCGATCAGCCGGCGCAGCACCACGCAGAAGGCGGCCAGCAGGTTCTTCACGTCGATCGCGCCGCGGCCCCACAGGTAGCCGTCCTTGACGATCCCGGCAAACGGCGGCTCACGCCACTGCTCGGGCGACGCCGGCACCACGTCTTCGTGGGCCATCAGGGCCAGGCGCGGCCCCGGCCGCGAGCCGGGCAGGGTGACGACGAAGCTGCGCCGCCCGGCCGGCTCGCCCACGATCTCGCCGTGCAGGCCGAGGCGCCGGAAGTACTGGTCGAGATAGGCGGCGACGGCCGTCTCGTTGCCGGGCGGGTTGCTGGTGTCGATGCGGATAAGGTCGCCGAGCAGCTCGCTCGTCTCGCGCTCGATGCGAGCGACCAGGTCGGGGGCGATGCCGGCGATCTCCACTGAGGGCTCCTTGATCGGTGACGGGGCGCGCCGGACGGCGCCGGGAGCCGGCACGAACGACGGCGCGAAGGATCGGCTGGAATGATATCGGAGGCGGGGGCTGTGCGCTCTGTGGCTGTGCGGTATAGTGAGCGCCCCGGCGGAGAAGTGGCCGAGTGGCTGAAGGCAGCCGCCTGCTAAGCGGTTAACGGGTGTAAAGCTCGTTCCCGGGTTCGAATCCCGGCTTCTCCGCCAGATTCCTCGCCGCGCGCCGGTCACGCCGCTCCCCGCCGGACCCGCGGCCGCCGCAGCGCCCGACCGTCTGGCCCGCGTGCCGTTTTACGGTATACTTCCAGTCCGCGTGCGCCAGTAGCTCAGCTGGATTAGAGCGTCGGTCTACGGAACCGAAGGTCGGGAGTTCGAATCTCTCCTGGCGCACCAGCCTTCCCCCCGCAAATCCCCCTTTTCGCGCCGAGACCCCGGCCGGGGCCGGGGTCTCTGGACCCCCGAAAGTACACAGAAGTACCCGTCAGTTCGCGTCGAGCATCGCCTCCAGTAGCTCCGCCACCGATCCGAGTGGCTCGCCGTGCGGGACGTCATCCTCTCGGCGCTCCTCGCCTTCCCCGAGGCTCGGGCGGCTGTGTCGGGTCGTCTGCTGGAGCTGGAGGCTGGATCGTGATGCCGTTCCGAAAGTCGCCCCGTCTCCACGCAAGAGCCGCCCCGGCGAGGGTGAAGGCGACGGCGAAGAAGACCAAGACCCAGTCATGTGTCGCCATCGTGCCTGCGACCAAAACGGCAGCCAGGACAATCCACTTGAGCAACTGCGCCCATCTGCCGCCGGGGAGCTGGGCTGGCAGTTGCGGCCAATCGTCATCCTCTGCCTTGTCCTCTGAACGCGACATTGCGCCCCTTACACTAGCCGAGCTTCGTCGTGAGGCAATCGACTCTCGCCACCGATCTCGCTCGCGCCCTCGACCCGGCGATCCTCGCAGCAGCTGTCGTGCTCACGGCCTACGCCGAGGCACGGGCGACGGTCTCCGGTCGGCTCCTGGAACCAGAGGCGGGGTCGTGAGCGCGGCGCGGGAACTACTGCTGCTGCGGCGGGGTCTTCGTGCTGCCGCTCACTTTGTGCCAGACCGAGTGGAGGTCGAAGCTGCCCGGGTTGCTCATCACGAGGTGTGCTGCTGATCAGCATCTACATCCTCGTCGGGACGCTTCGCGGACGACCCGCCGGCGAGGAGTCGCGTCCACGCGTCGGCACGGCTTCTTGACGCGCGCGGCGCGACCGAGCTCCCAACGGTTTCTCCACCCGGGCACGGCCGGGAAAGGCACCTGGCGTGTCCTGCAATGACGTCGTCCCAGCGAGGGCGATGGGTCGTCCCGGGTGAGGGAGAGCGATGAACAGATCGTCGAGACTTGCACTGCTGTCGGGGTCTCTGCTGGCGGTGGCGCTGATCATGCTGGTCGCGGCGGGCACCGCAGCCGCCGCGGCCAAACACACGCAACGGGTGGACGTGAGCTCGGCCGGTGCACAGGCGGACCAGGGGGTCTACTCGAACCCGCCGGCCCTCTCGGCGAACGGCCGCTACGTGGCCTTCGCTTCGGACGCGACCGACCTCGTGCCCGGCGACACCAACGGCCACACCGACGTCTTCGTGCGCGACCTCAAGCTGCACACGACCTCCCTGGTGAGCGTCGGCCCGGGCGGCATCCAGGGCAACGCCGACAGCTACCAGACTGCGATCTCGGCCAACGGCCGCTACGTGGCATTCGACTCCGACGCCAGCAACCTGGTGGGCGGCGACACCAACGGCTTCTCAGACGTCTTCGTGCGCGACCGCAAGCTGCACAAGACGTACATCGTGAGCGTCGCGACCGGCGGCGCGCTGGGAAACGGGGCCAGCGGCGATCCGTCGATCTCGCCCAACGGCCGCTGGGTGGGCTTCGACTCGCTCGCAAGCAACCTCGTGGGGACCGCGACGAACGGCGTGCAGAACTCGTTCCTGCGCGATCGCAAGCTGCGCACGACCTCGATCGTGAGCGTCGGCCCCGCCGGGGCCGGGAACAGCGACAGCACCCTGCCGGTCATCTCGGCCAACGGCCGCTGGGTGGCGTTCTACTCGGACGCCAGCAATCTCGTTCCGCACGACGTCAACGGCGTGAGCGATGTGTTCCTGCGCGACCGCAAGACCCACAAGACGTCGATCCTCTCCGTCAACTCGGCCGGGGTCCAGGGGAACGCCGACAGCTATTGGCCCTCGATCTCGGCCAACGGCCGCTGGGTGGCCTTCGCCACCGATGCCACGAACCTGCAGGGTAAGGGCATCGGCCAGTACACCCAGGTCGTCGTGCGCGACCGCAAGATCCACAAGACGTCGCTCGTGAGCTTGGACTCGGGCGGGGCGCGCGGAGAGGGCGACAGTGATCTGCCGGAGATCTCGGCCAACGGCCGCTGGGTGGCCTTCCAATCGCTGGCCATCCTGGTGAGTCGCGACGGCAACACCGCCCACGATATCTACCTGCGCGACCGGACCAAGCACCGGACCGTGCTTGTGAGCGTGAGCTCGGCCGGCGTCCAGGGGATCGGCGACAGCGTGCTGGCGGGCATCTCGGCCGACGGCCGCTACGTGGGCTTCCAGTCGGATGCCGCCAACCTGGTGCCCAACGACACCAACGGGCTCCGGGACGTGTTCGTGCGGTGGCCGCTGCACTGAAAGGCATCTGCCCTGTCCCGCACGAGGGTCTGTCCCGTGCCGACCGTTCCAGTGAGGAGAGCGATGAACAGATCGTCGAGGCCTGCACTGCTGTCGGGGTCTCTGCTGGCGGTGATGCTGATCGTGCTCGCCGCGGCGGGCACGGCGGCCGCCGCGGCCAAGCACACACAACGGGTGGACGTGAGCTCGGCCGGCGCGCAGGCAGACCAGGGGAGCGCCTCGAACCCGCCGGCCGTCTCGGCGAACGGCCGCTACGTGGCCTTCGCTTCGGCGGCGACCGACCTCGTGCCCGGCGACACCAACGGCTTCGGCGACGTCTTCGTGCGCGACCGCGTGCTGCACAAGACCTACCTCGTGAGCGTCGGCCCCGGCGGCGTGCAGGGCAACGGCGACAGCTCCCAGCCCGCGATCTCGGCGAACGGCCGCTACGTGGCGTTCACCTCCAACGCCAGCAACCTAGTGGGCGGCGACGCGAACGGCTTCTCCGACGTCTTCGTGCGCGACCGCAAGCTGCACACGACGACCCTGGTGAGCGTCGGCCCCGGCGGCGTGCAGGGCAACGGCAGCAGCTTCGGTGGGTCGATCTCGCCCAACGGCCGCTGGGTGGCCTTCGAGTCGGTCGCGACCAACCTCGTGGCCGCCACCACGGGCGGCGCCCAGAACGCGTTCCTGCGCGACCGCAAGCTGCACACGACCTCGATCGTGAGCGTCGGCCCCTCCGGGCCCGGGAACGGGTACAGCTTCGTGCCCGTGGTCTCGGCCGACGGCCGCTACGTGGCGTTCGACTCGGTCGCAACGAACCTCGTCCCGCACGACTTGAACCACGCAAGCGACGTGTTCCTGCGCGACCGCAAGACCCGAAAGACCTCGCTTCTCTCCGTCAACTCGGCCGGGGCCCGCGGGAACGGCGACAGCTACTCGCCGTCGATCTCGGCCAACGGCCGCTGGGTGGCCTTCTCCACCGACGCCACGAACCTGCAGGGTAGCGGCATCGGCCACTACACGCAGGTCGTCGTGCGCGACCGCAAGACCCACAAGACCTCGCCCGTGAGCATCGACTCGAGCGGAGCGCGGGCAGAGGGCGACAACGGGCAGCCGTCGATCTCGGCCAACGGCCGCTGGGTGGCCTTCGACTCGGTGGCCATCCTGGTGGGCATCGACGGCAACTCAAGCTACGACGTCTACCTGCGCGACCGCACAAAGCACCGTACCGTGCTGGTGAGCGAGAGCTCGGCCGGCGTGCCGGGGGCCGGCGACAGCGTGCTGCCGGGCATCTCGGCCGACGGCCGCTACGTGGGCTTCCTGTCCGATGCGGCCAACCTGGTGGCGGGCGACACCAACGGTGTCCAGGACGTTTTCGTGCGCTGGCCGCTGCACTGAAACCCGCGGAAGCAGGGCGTCGCGTCGCGCGGAATGCCTGGTGGGCGATGCTGGATTTGAACCAGCGACTCCCTGCTTGTAAGGCAGGTGCTCTACCCCTGAGCTAATCGCCCATGACCGCGGAAACGGCGGCCCCGACCGGCGCCCCGGTGTGATCGCCCGTCTCGAGAGCGATCGCACCGGGCCCCGTGACCGGGCGCGCGGGTGCGCCGCGAAGGATGCAGGCTAACGGGGATTATACAGACCGTGGGTAGACTACCTCTCGTGGACGAGACCGCGAGAGCCGGCGACCCCGCAGCCCTTCTGGGCGAGGGGGTCGACATCCAGAGGCCCGGCGCCCCGAAGCTCGCGGTCGCAGGCCTGTCGTACGAGGTCGGCGCGGACGGCGCGCGCCGCAGGATCCTCGACGACGTCTCCTTCGACGTGCCCAGCGGGCGGTTCTTCACCATCCTCGGCCCCTCGGGCAGTGGCAAGAGCACCCTGCTGCGCTGCATCAACCGCCTGCTCGAGCCCACCGCCGGCACGGTGCTGCTCGACGGTGAGCCGG
>DATIYD010000439.1:0-13386 GCA_035517975.1 Thermoleophilia bacterium
CCTGTGCGCGGCGGTAGATGAGTATGCGGCGGACGTCGCGCGGGTGTACGGCCCCGTGTGGAGCGAGCATCTCTGAGCACATCCGTCGTGCGTGCCGGCCTGAATGCGGACGACGAACCGGGAGCGAGGCACATGAAGAAGCTGGCCATCATCATCTGTGACCGCTATCACACGTGCGCCGGAGGCAAATGCCTACGCGCCATGCGCGAGCGGGACGGCGCATTCGCCGCCTATAGGAACGAGGAGATCGAGCTGGTCGGCTTCACGACCTGCGGTGGGTGTCCCGGCGGCAACGTCGAGTACGCTCCTGCCGAGATGAAGAAGAACGGCGCCGAAGTCGTCCACCTGGCCACCGGCCTGGTGGTCGGCTACCCGCCCTGCCGCAGGATCGACGAGTTCAGAGAATTTCTGCCTGCGAAGTACGGCCTCAAGGTGGTCGTGGGCACCCATCCCATTCCGCAGAACTACTACCAGACGCACCAGCGCCTGGGCACGTGGGACTCGCTCGACTGGCAGGAGCGCATCAAAGACGTCCTGACGGACGAGGAGACGCGGCTCAGGTACGACTGACTCGCGACGCGGAGGGGCGCACGTCGATGTCCCGGCCCCGGGGCGTCGATCCCGATGGGCTCTTTGATGTGGCGGAATCAGAGGGGCGGGGCTGCGGCCACGGGCGCCTGCCGGCCAGGGGTCAGGGGGCGTCGTTTGGCCTGTGTGACTTCTCCGGCCTCACGCGGCACGCGTGCGACGTGATCTACTCGGGTGTTGGGCTCCCGCCAAGCAGTGATCCCCTGACGTCGATACGTTGCCGTTTGGCATCGGGAGGGGTATTATGAGCATATGCCTTTAATGGCTGCCAGGAACCCCGCCGGCTCGGCCGGAAGGTGACGCGGAGAGCGTCGAAGGCCGGAGCCGCGAGGCGACACGCCGCCCTGTGAGAACGGAGGCCGAGCCATGCGGTCGACGCGGCGTCGTCATCCCATCCCCAGCGACCGGGACGGTTTCGAGGCCGTCGTGCGCGACCCTTGCCATGTGCGCCGCTTCCTGAACGACGAGGTCCCTCGTGAGGACATCGAACACATGGTGGGGCTGGCGACGTGTGCCGCCAGCGCCTGCGACTCACAGGCTTGGCGTTTCGTCGCGGTCCAGGACCGCGAGCTGATCGCCGCCATGCAGGCCGCTGTCCTCGAGCGGTTCGAGGAGCTCGCGATGTGGCCTGGACTGGCGCTTCAGGAGCAGAAGCGCATGGTGGCTCGCGCACAGGCCCTTCTCTTTGCCAAAGCCCCACTCTGCGTCGCGGTGCTGGCACTGCCTTCCAATTCGCCGGTGGAGGAGCTGATGAGGCTGAGCGGCATGAGTCAGGACGAGACCGATCGCCTGTGCGTGCGACCTGAGTTGCAGAGCGCCGGGGCGGCGGTGCAGTTGCTCTCGACCTCGGCCCACGCCATGGGGTATGCGGCCTGCTGGACGTGTGCGCCGATCATCGCCGGGGAGCGTTTGGAGAAACTCCTGTCTGTCACGTCGCCGGCGCGGCTCGTGGCGCTCGTGCCGGTCGGCCGCCCGGCGGAAGTGCCGGCGGCCCACAAGCGGCTGCCGCTCGAGCAGGTGCTGAGCTTCCGCTGAGGGCGGGCGCCCGCCTGGCTGCTCGCTCCGAGTGGCCTCAGAGGCCGAAGAAGCTCACGTGAGGCAGCCAGCGGTTGAGCTGGTCGGAGCCGCCGATCAGCAGCAGGACGCCGAAGGCGGCCAACAGTCCGCCGGCAACGAGTTGCACAGCCCGGTAGTGGCGGCGCAGCCCCGAGAGGCGGCGCGTGGCCCAGCCGAAGGCCAGGGCCATCAAGACGAACGGCAGGCCGAGCCCGATCGAATACAGAAGCAGGAGCAGCGCGCCGGCGGCGGCGCTCTGGCGCGAGCCGGCGAGCGCAAGGATGCCACCCAGGACATAGCCCACACAGGGAGTCCAGCCAATCGAGACGGCCGCCCCCGTGACAAATGCGCGCGCCAAACCGCCGGCATGCGGCGTCGCTGCGAGATGCAGCCCCGGCAGTCGCAGGGCGCCGGCCATGACGAGGCCGCTCACGATAAGGAACACGCCGGCCACAATCGTGAGCGCCCCGCGGTGGCCGAGCAGCACCGAACCGATGCCGCCGGCCGCAGCCCCGAGAGCCATGAAGACGACCGTGAATCCGGCGACGAAGGCCAGGGCGACGCCGAGCACCCGGTCGCGTTCACCGGTCAGCCGGTCGACGCTGACGCCCGAGACATACGAAAGGTACACCGGTACCAAGGGGAGCACGCACGGCGAGGCGAACGACAGGAACCCAGCCGCCAACGCCAGCGCGGCGGTGGTGAGACTCAGCGACTGGACCGTGACGACCGACACGGCACGCTCAAGAGACCTTCTTCAGCTTCTCTTCGAAGCCCTCCCGGGTCGAGGCGCCCACGGTGAGGGCGCGTTCGACCCCGTTGCGATCGACGAAGAAGGTCGTGGGTATGCCGACCACCCCATAGGAGGAGGCGATCGCGCCTTTGGGATCCGAAACGACGGCAAAGGAAATGCCGTACTTGCGCACGAACGCCCTGCCTCCGGCGACCTTGTCGTTGACATCGACTCCGACGAAGGCCACCTCGGGGTGGGCCCTGGCGAAGGCGGCCAGGTCAGGCGCCTCCTCGTTGCACGCCGGGCACCACTGGGCGAAGAAGTTGATCACCACCGGCCGGCCACGGTAGTCTGCCAGGTCGAAGCTAGCGCCGGTGAGCGTCGTGCCGGTGAGGCGGAGTTGCACGCTGCTGCCCGCCGATGCCCCGGGCGTGCCGCCGCAGCTCGTCAACGCCAACGCGACGATGAAGGTGGCCAGGACCGTCGCGGCGATCATGCTGGGGCTCTTGCAGTTCATGCGCCGCCTCCCCGTGGACGCTGCCCCGCCATGGGGCCGGTAAGCCCACAGTCTATACGCCTCACCGTCGGGGGCATGGACTCCTATGGAGGTTCGCGACTGGCGGGCCAAGCTGGGCGATGTGCGTGGGCGCTCCGGCGCGGTGAGCCGACGGGCGCTCACCTCACGAGGACCAAGGAGGAACGACGGAACCGATTGACGGGAGATGCGTTGAAGCGTATATATGAAAACATGCAAATACGGGAAAACGTCACTCCTCTCGCCGCCGACCTCCAGCCGGTCTTCCACGCGCACGCCGAATTGTGCAAGGCGCTCGCCAACGAGCATCGCCTCGCGATCCTCTACACGCTGAGCCAGGGCGAGAAGTGCGTGAGCGATCTGGCCGCCGAGATCGGCATCTCCGTGCACAACGTCTCGCAGCACCTGCGGCTGCTCAAGGAGCGCGGCCTCGTGCGCTCGCGCAAAGAGGCGCAGACCGTCTACTACTCCATCACGAACTTCAAGTTCATCCAGGGCTGCACGCTCATTCGTCAGGCCCTTATCGAACAGCACCAGGCGCAGGGCCAGTCGCTCTTGGCGGGCGAGCTGCTCGACGCCATCCAGAACATGCCGCTGCCTATGCCGGAGTGACGATCCGGGAGTGACCCCCCGCGAGGGGACGGGGGCTCAGCAATCAGTTTCTGCCAAGACCAAGGGGCGAGCAGCCCCAGTAGCACGCTGCGCTCTGCTCGGCCTTGTGAAGCAGAGCACAAGATCAGTCCGCGAGAAGGAGAGGGCCATGACAGACCCCGCAGACCTCAGTTCCATCCAGGCCGAGAAAGTGGTCGACGCCAGAGGCACGTCGTGCCCCGGGCCGATCCTCGCCGCCAAGAAGGGCATCCCGAGCGTCTCCGTCGGCGGGGTCATGGAGGTCATGGCCACCGACACCGGCACGCAGAAAGACCTGCCGGCCTGGTGCAAGAAGATGGGCCACGAGTTCCTCGGCATGGTCGAGGAGCCCGGCTTCATGAAGCTGTACGTCAAGAAGATGAAGTAGTGATGGCGGAGCCCCAAGCGCACGACGAGCAGAGTTTCGTGCCCCGCATCCTCGTCCTGTCGACCAACAACATCTCCGACCCGGGCATCGACCTGGCGGGCAGTTCACACATGCACTACTCGCCCAACGTGATGGTGATCAGCGTGCCCTGCACGAGCGGCATCAAGCCGAGCTGGGCGCTGTACGCCGTGCAGCAGGGCTTCGACGGCGTCTTCGTCGCCGCCGACGGCGACGAGTGCGCCTATCTGTCCGACTGCAGCGAGCGTACCTCACGGATCATGGCCGAGGCCCAGCGGCTGTTCGAAGAGGCCGGCTACGAGCCGCAACGTCTGCGCATGGCAGCCATCTGCTCGGTCTGCGCCGAGCCCTTCACCAACTACATGCACGAGTTCACCGCGTCCCTGACTCAGCTCGGACCCTCGCGAAAGGCATCGGCGGCATGAAGTACGACGCTCTCGTGGTGGGCAGCGGCATCGGCGGGATGGAGTCGGCGCTCAAGCTCGGCGACATGGGCTACAAGGTGCTCGTCGTCGAAAAAGAGGCCAGCGTCGGCGGCAAGATGATCTTGCTCAGCAAGGTCTTCCCCACGCTCGACTGCGCGAGCTGCATCTCCACCCCCAAGATGGCTGCCACCATCCATCACCCCAACATCGACGTTCTCACCTACGCGCAGGTCGACGGCATCCGCAGCGACGGCAACGGCGGCTACCACGCCACGATCCGCCAGAAGCCAAAGTTCATCGACGAGGTCGCTTGTACCGGCTGTCGCCAGTGCGAGATGGCCTGCAACGTCGCGGTGCCCGACGAGTTCAACGCCGGCATGGTGTCGCGCCGCGCCGCCTACATCGCCTTCCCTCAGGCGGTGCCCAAAAAGGCCGTGATCGAGCGTGCCGGCGTCTCGCCCTGCACCTACGAGTGCCCCGCGGGCATCAAAGCGCACGGCTATGTGGCGCGGGTGCGCAGCGGCGAGTATGACCAGGCGTTCGACCTGGTGCTCGAGACGACGCCGCTCGTGGGCAGCCTCGGACGCGCCTGCTATGCGCCCTGTGAAGACGAGTGCACGCGTGGCGAGCTCGAAGGCCCGCTGCCGATCCGCCGTCTCAAGCGCTTCATCGCTGACCGGCACTATGGTCAGCCGCAGTCAACAGCGCCGGCCAGGCCGGAGGCGAACGGCAAGCGAGTCGCCATCGTGGGTTCGGGACCGGCCGGCCTCACCGCCGCCTGGCAGCTCGCGCGCAAGGGCTACGGTGTCAAGATCTTCGAGTCGGCGTCCACGCCGGGCGGCATGCTCAGTCTGGGCATCCCGGCCTACCGTCTGCCGAACGACGTCGTCGCCGACGACGTGAGCAACGTCACCGCCATCGGTGTCGAGATCGCGACCGACACGCGTGTCGACGACGTCGCGGCACTTCGGAACGACGGCTTCGACGCCGTGCTCGTGGCGACGGGCACGCACAAGTCTGTCAGCCTGCGGGTAGCCGGCGAGGATCTCGAGGGTGTGCGGAGCGCGCTCGACTTTCTGCGCGCGGTGAAGCTTGGCGAACCGGTCGACCTCGCCGGCAAGCGTGTGCTCGTGGTCGGCGGCGGCAACGTCGCCATCGACGCGGCGCGCACCGCTCGCCGCCTGGGCGCCGCCGCAGTCGACCAGGCCAGCCTGGAATGTTGCGAGGAGATGCCAGCCCACGACTTCGAGGTCGACGAAGCCCGCGCCGAGGGCATCACCCTGCACGACGGCTGGGGCATCGACCATTTCACCGGCGACCACCGCGTGCAAGGCGCCGAGCTCAAGGTCTGCACCTGCGTGTTCGACCCCGACGGCCGCTTCCACCCCGAGTACGACGACAGTCAGCGCAAGAGCCTCGCCTGCGACGTGGTCATCGTCGCCGCCGGCATGGGCGCCGATACCGAGGCCTTCGGGCTCGAGACCAACGGCAACCACACGCTGAAGGCCGACCCCGGCACCCTGCAGACCGCCGTGCCACACGTCTTCGCCGCCGGTGACGTGGTCACCGGCCCGACGATGATCACCACCGCCGTCGGCCAGGGACGCCGCGCCGCCTTCATGATCGACCGCTATCTGCAGGGTATCGAACTCGACGCCGGTGCCTTCGACGAGGCGCTGCCGGTCGTGGACAAGGCCGAAGTCCTCGGGCGACAAGACGTCTACGACCGCCGCGAGCCGTTCGAGCCGAGCGCCGTCATGAGCGCCGCGCCGAGCGACTTCGGCGAGACCGAAGGCCCGATGACCGAAGACGAAGCGTTTCTCGGCGCCGCCCGCTGTCTCGACTGCGGCGTGTGCTCCGAGTGTCACGCCTGCGTCGACGCCTGCCCCGCCGACGCGATCAAGCTCGACATGGTGGGCGAGGAGATCGAGGCCGAGGTCGGCTCGGTGGTCCTGGCCACCGGCTTCAAGCTCTTTCCGGCCGACGCCAAGCCGCAGTACGGCTACGGCCGCTACAAGAACGTGATCACCGGCATGCAGATGGACCGCCTGCTGGCGCCGACCCGACCCTACAACGCCGTGCTGCGCCCCAGCGACGGCAAGGTGCCCGACAACATCGCCTACATAATGTGCACCGGCTCGCGCGACGAGACGGTCGACAACCCGCTCTGTTCCAAGATCTGCTGCATGTACTCGGTCAAGCAGAACCAGCTCATCATGGGCGCTCTCCCGCTCGCCGACGTGACCGTCTACTACATCGACGTGCGCTCGGTAGGCAAGGGCTACGACGAGTTCTACCAGCAGGCCAGGGACATGGGCGCCAACTTCGTCAAGGGCCGCGTCTCGGGCATCACGGAGACCGACGAGGGCAACCTCGTCCTGCGCTATGAGGACATCGAGAACGGCGGCACGCTCGCCGAGGCCGAGCACGACATGGTCGTGCTGGCCGTGGGCGTGCAGCCCAACGCCGAGGCGCAGGCACTCTTTGCCGACGGAGCCTTGGGGCTCGACGACTACTTCTACGTCGGCGAGGCCGACGAGGACCTCGACCCCGGCCGCACCAACCTGCCCGGCGTGTTCGTCGCGGGTTCGGCCGCGGGTGCCAAAGACATCCCCGACTCCATCCTCCACGCGGGCGCCGCGGTCGCCCAGGCCGCCGCCCACCTGGAGCGCGCGAAAGTGAAGGTATCGGCATGAGCGGCCGCAAGATCGGCGTGTACGTCTGCCAGTGCGGCGGCAACATCAGCGACTACGTCGACGTCGAGAAGGTCGTCGAAGCGGTCGAGCACGACCCGGACGTGGTGGTCGCGCGCAGCGCGATGTTCACCTGCTCGGATGCCACCCAGCAGGAGATCGTGCAGGACGCCCACGAGAAGGGTCTGGACGCGCTCGTCGTAGCCTCGTGCTCACCCAAGCTTCACACGACCACCTTCCGCGACGTCGCCAAGCGCGCCGGCATGAACCCCTTCCAGTACACCCAGGTGAACGTTCGCGAGCAGTGCTCCTGGACGCACACCGACGACCACGAAGGCGCGACCGAGAAGGCGGTACGTCTGGTGCGGGCCGGCATCAACCGCACGCGTCTGACCGAGGCGCTCGAGCCGATCGTCGTCGAGACGACGCCGCAGAGCCTCGTCGTCGGCGGCGGCATCGCCGGCCTGCGCGCCGCGCTTGGCCTGGCCGAGATCGGGCTCTCCGTCTTCCTCGTGGAGAAGGAACCGCGGCTCGGCGGCTGGGTCGCAAGCTTCGGCCACATGTACCCCCACAGCCGTAACGGCGCCGACCTCATCGCCCGGCTCGAAGAGGCCGTACGCGCCCATCCGGCCATCACCGTGTTCACGAACGCCGAGGTCATGAGCAAATCCGGCAGCTTCGGCAACTACCAGGCGACCATCGCCGTCCACGGCGACCGGCTGGAGACCATCACCGTCGACGTCGGCTCGATCGTCGTGGCGACCGGCTTCGACACCTACGAGCCGGCGATCGCCGAGTTCGGCTACGGCATCGACGGCGTGGTCACGCTGCCCGAGTTCAAGAAGATGGTGGACGGGTCGGGCGGCCCCCTCGAGCACAACGGCCACCCGGTCAAGACGATCGCCTACATCTACTGTGTCGGCAGCCGCCAGGGCGAAGACGTCGAGGGCGGCCACACCTACTGCTCGCGCTACTGTTGCACGGCCGCCGTGGACGCGGCGCTCGAGACTGCCGCCAAGGGCGACCCGGCGCTGCGCCAGTACCACCTCTACCGCGACATGCGCACCTACGGCAAGTACGAGCTGCTCTGGGCCGAGTCGCGCGAGAAGGGCTCGCTCTACCTGCGCGTGCCCGACGACGAACCCCCGACTGTGGAGAAGCTCGCCTCGGGCGGTCTCAAGGTCGTGGCGAAGGACCTGCTCACCGGCGGCGAAGAGGTCGCCATCCCGGCCGACCTGGTCGTGCTGGTCACCGGCATGGTGCCGCGCGCAAACGACGAGCTGATCGGTGTGCTCAAGCTCCCGGTGGGCAACGACGGCTTCTTCAACGAGATCCACCCGAAGCTCCGCCCGGTCGAGACGATCGTCGACGGCGTCCTCATCTGCGGCGCCTGCCAGTCACCCAAGAACTCGGCCGAGAGCGTCGCCAGCGGCCTCGCGGCCGTCACCCAGAGCGGCGCCATGCTCAAGCGTGGTTTTGCCGAGCTCGACCCCATGGTGGCGATGGTCGACAGCGACGCCTGCACCTGGTGTGGCAAGTGCGTCGAGGCCTGCCCCTACGCGGCCATCGAGCAGGTCGAGGAGACCGGCAAGACCGTCGCCCGCGTCATCAAGACCGCCTGCAAGGGCTGCGGCGCCTGCGTGCCGGTGTGTCCGGCCGAGGCGGTCGATCTCCTGGGCTACGCCGACGCGCAGATCAAAGCCATGATCGACGGCCTCCTGGAGGTGAGCTGCACATGACACCGACCATCGAGGGCACGACGATCAGATACGCCGACCCCACGAATCGCAGCGTGCGCGAGATCGTCCGCGACGAGCAGGTCATGCGCCGCCGCATCCTGGCGGCGCTCGCCGACGGTCCCCTCACGGTGCCCGAGATCGCGGCGGCCGTCGAGCGCCCCACCCACGAAGTGATGTTCTGGGTGATGGGGCTGCGCAAGTACGGTTGGCTGGCCGAGATCAAGGAAGCCACAGACGAGGGCTACTACCCGTACCAGCTCGTCGAGAGGGAGGGGTCATGACGGTCCTCGTCAACCCTGGCCTTGCGGCCGAGCTCGACCGCTCCGACGAGTTCAACGCCGACGCCTGCATGAACTGCGGGGTGTGCTCCGCCATCTGCCCGATGGGTGTCGACGTGCAGCCGCGGGTGCTGTTTCGCTACGTGCTGCTGGGCATGGCGGACCGCGTAGAAGCCGAGATCGAGCCGGTCTTCTCGTGCCTGCTGTGCAAGATGTGCGAGGAGAACTGCCCCTCGGGTGTGCACATCGCCGAGAACGTGCGCACCCTGCGCCATCACATCGACCGTACCGTCTTCGGCCTCGGGGAGGGATGACCATGCCTCTGCCGACCGGCGACGTCATCGGCATCCTGGCCGACAACCTGCGCCTGCGAAAGTCGGTGCTGCCGCTGCCCACCAGGGTGGCGACGAAGTGGACGGAGGGCCTCGGCTTGCCGCGCGGCGGCGAGACCGTCCTGTACACCGGGATGATGTACCAGCTCATCCCGTACATCGAGGGCCTCGTGAAGGCCGAGATGAAGTTCGGCGACTCGTGGCTGGCCAAATGGACGGGCCTGGGTCGCAGGGTCAACCGCCTCGTCAACGTCTCGGCGTTCATGGCGCGCCCCTCGGCGCAGGAGCGCGCCCTCTACGACCGGGTACCGATCAACGTCGTCCACCTGCTGCGCAAGGCCGGTGTCGAGTTCGGCGCCCTCTACGAGGACGACCTCTACTCGGGCGCCCTGGCCTACGACCTGGGCGCCGACGAAGTGCTCGCCCAGCATGCCCGGCGCGTGCAGGCGGCCTTCGAGAGGCACGGCGTGCGAAGCGTGATCACGATCGACCCGCACACCACGACCATGCTGCGCAGCGTCTACCCCAAGGTACTGGATGGCTACGACATCGAGGTGCGCAGCTACCTCGAGGTGCTGGCCGGGAGGGGCATGACGCCGAGCGCGACGTTGGCCGGCGACGTCGCCTTCCACGACTCGTGCGTGTTCGCGCGCTACGAGGGCGTCGTCGACGAGCCGCGCGAGCTGCTGGCGGCCACGGGCCTGACCGTCTGCGACCCCGAGAACACGGGTCGCCAGACGTGGTGCTGCGGCGGTCCCGTCGAGTCGCTCTACCCGGTCAAGGCAGCGGCCAACGCCGCGAAGCGCGTGGCCCAGCTACGGGCCGCGGCACACGACGGCGTCACCATGTGCCCCATGTGCTTCGTGAACCTGAGCGGCGCCGCCGGCGACACGATGCGCTTCAAGGACATCTCAGAGTACCTCCGCGAAGCCTACGCATCCTGAAAGGAGGATGGCCATGGACGAACAGACCCAGGCCGTCATGGAGAGCAGCGAGAGCGTTCCCGTGGCGACCACCAAGAAGACGATCATCGTGTTCAGCGGCGACCTCGACAAGATGATGGCCGCCTTCATCATCGCCAACGGCGCCGCCGCCATGGGCGACGAGGTCACCATGTTCTTCACCTTCTGGGGCCTCAACGCCCTGCGCCGACCGGAGAAGGTCGACGTCAAGAAGCCCAAGAGCGCGCTCCAGGCGATGTTCGGCAGGATGATGCCGCGCGGCCCGAACAAGCTGGGTCTGTCGAAGATGAACTTCGCCGGCATGGGCGCGCCCATGATGAAGAAGGTCATGAAGGACAACCACGTGATGAGCCTCGACGAGCTCATCGCGAGCGCCAGGGAGCAGGGCGTCAAGCTCGTCGCCTGCACCATGTCGATGGACGTCATGGGGCTGCGCGAGGAGGAGCTCATGGACGGCCTCGAGTACGCCGGCGTGGGCTCGTACCTGGGCGAGGCCGACGAAGCCAACGTCAACCTGTTCATCTAGAAAAGGGGGAGAGCCATGGGCAAGATGGTCATCGGTCTGGCGAGCGGCAGCATCGAGAAGCTGGTCGTGGCCAGCACTCTCACGGGCGGCGCGGTGGCCCTGGACATGGACGTCGACGTCTACCTGCTGCTCGGCGGCGCCTACGCCTTTCGCAAGGACGTCGCCGGCGACGGCACCTACGCCGACCGGCCGGAGTTGAAAGAAGAGATGCTGGCCGGCATGGCCGACAACGCCGTGCCCGCGCCGATCGACAACCTGAGGAACCTCAAGGCCGATGGCAAGGTCAAGATCCACTGCTGCGGTACTGCCGGCAAGATCTGGGGCGCCGGCGCGCTCGACGACTTCGTCGACATCGTCGACGACATCGTCGGCATCGCCCAGTACATCTCCGACTGCGAAGAAGCCGACGTGGTGCAGGTGCTGTGAGCGGAGAGCCCTCCGAGAGGTCAGACCCGTGAGGGGCGAGTCCTGCGAGGCCGAAGCCGGGCTCTGCCGCGCCTTGAGCGACCCTACACGGCTGCGCATCGTCGTCTCGCTGGCCGAGGGTCCGCTCTGCGTCAACGAGCTCTGTCGCCGCCTCGACGCTCCGCAGTCGACGGTCTCGCGGCACCTCAGGGTGCTGCGCGACCGCACACTGGTGATCGCGACCCGCGACGCCCACCGCGTACTGTACAGTCTCGGCGATCGGCACCTTCTCAAAGTGGTCGATGGGCTCAATCGCTATCTCGTCTGCAGCGGCGCCAGACCAGCGGCGGCGCTGCCTGGCGTCCCGGAACGACCGGCAGACGCCGCGTCATGATCGGGGCGGCATGAGCGACTCGTCGGCGGCCGTTCCCGACGGACGCTTCGCCGAGGACTGTCTCGTGTGCGGCGCGACACTGGAGTACGCGACGGCACCCACCGTGCAGGCGTGCGCCTACTGCGGGCGCGAGGAATCGACGCTGATCTCGTGCCCGGGGGGCCACTTCGTCTGCGACTCCTGCCACGGCGCATCGGCCATCGACCTGGCACAGCGCGTGCTCGAGACGAGCTCCGAGCGGGACCCGTCGGCGATCCTGGAACGCATCATGGCGTTGCCCGGCCTGCCCATGCACGGCCCCGAGCATCACGCTATCGTCGCGGGGGTCATCGTCGCGGCCGCGGGCAACGCCGGCGTTGCGCTGCCGGCCGACGCGGTCGCCACGGCGCTGCGCCGTGCCGGGAAGGTGCCCGGTGGCTGGTGCGGCTACTACGGTGCCTGCGGCGCGGCCGTCGGCGTGGGCGTTGCGATCAGCGTCATGACCGAGGCCACGCCGCTCAGCGGCCCGCAACGCTCGTTGGCTTTGGCGGCGACGTCGTTCGCGCTGTCGCGCATGATCGACGACCAGCCGCGCTGCTGCAAACGAGCGTCGCGGGTGGCGGTCGACGCCGCGGTTGAGTATCTCGGCGAGCGGCTCGGCATCGAGTTGTCTTCCGGCCCCGCCACACAGTGCAGCGTCTCCGAGCGCAACAAGCAGTGCCCGGGCGCTGAATGCCCGTTCTTCGCTGCGTGAGTCTCGCCGCCTGAAGGGGCGTCGAGATTCGCACGTCCGCCGCACACGGCGGCGCGACCGCGGTCGCCCCGTCGTGTGCGTCTCGATCGCGCCCGGTCAGAGCGCATGGCCGGTCAGGCCGATGAACAGCACGGTCAGCACGATCAGGCTGAAGGCGACGTAGAGCCGGTCGCGCTGCTCCGCGAAGGCCAGCAACGCAAGGACGACGCGTGCCACCGGCGTGAGGACGAGCACGACCAGCCCGAGAGCGATGATCGCTGCCGGGTCGAGCGCCAGGGCGCCGCGTACGATCGCCGCCGGCGTGGTGAGCGACTGGGCGCTGGCGAAGTGACTGTAGTGTGTCTCGCGACGGCCGTTCTGGACAAGGTAGGCGATACCTCCGACGGCGACCAGCGCCGCGGCGAGGGCGACGCCCACACGCAGCACCAGGCTGATCGCCAGCGCGATGGCGCGGTCGCTCAAGCGGCCGTCCTGCCGGCGCCCGCTCACAGGTGCAGCCCTGCCACGATCATCTCCACTCCGAGCGCGAGAATGGCCAGGGCGAAGACCACACGCAGCAGCCGCACCCGCGCGCCGATCAGCAGCCGGGCGCCGATCAGCGAGCCGCCCAGGACGCCGAGCATCACCGGCATGGCAAGGCTCGGCGAGATGAAGCCGCGGCGCAGGTAGACGCCGGCGCCGGCCGCCGCAGTGACGCCGATCATGAAGTTGCTCGTGGTCGTGGAGACTTTGAAGGGCAGGCGCATGGCCTGGTCGAGCGCGAGGACCTTGACGGCGCCCGAGCCTATGCCGAGCAGGCCCGAGATCAGGCCGGCGCCGGCCATGATGCCGAAGCCCAGCGGCACGCGCCGCGGCAGGTAGGCCACCTCGCCGCTGGGGCCCGGGTAGGTGCCTCCGAGGCGCAGGCGGCGGGCGAGGCTTCCATCCACGGGAGCCTCGCCCGCCGCCAGC
>DATIYD010000440.1:0-4225 GCA_035517975.1 Thermoleophilia bacterium
CGATCACCATGTAGGGGTTGTGATCGAGGGTGAGGAACGGCGCGGCAGTGTGCAGCCGGGCGACGATGTTGTTGCGCAGGATGATCCGGCTGCCCGGTTCGATCGAGTTGCTCGTGAAGAAGCGGATCGTGCCGAAGCGTACCGAGAAGGCGAGCCGGTTGAAGAACGAGTTGATCGGGATGCCGCCGCTGCCGGAGTAGTGCGTGTAGACGTCGCCGCTCGTGCCGCCCGGGTAGTCGAACTCGGGCGTCTTGGTGTCGACCAGGGCGTAGTTGGAGCCCACGAGGCCGTAGTAGATGCGCGGCTGGGTGATCTGCAGGTCGGGGGCGGTCGAGGTGGGCGGCACGTCCTGCACCAGGAAGTCGGGCGAGCCGTCGGACGTGACCTGGTTGACGGCGGAGACCACCACGCCGAAGCCGTGCGTGTACACCAGGTGCTGGTTGACCCACGTCTGCGACTGCGCCGGCAGGCTGCTGATGTTCAGCTCGCGCGGGGCCAGCATGGTCTGGCGATAGACGCCGTTGACGTCGTAGCGGTCGACGCCGACCGTGGTGAAATCGTAGTACTGGCGCAGCCTCTGGAGCTGGTCGTAGCTGTTGATCAGCGTGCGCGGGTCCCACAGGCGGATGTTGCGGATCGTGGCGCTGTTCAGCACGAGCTTGGCGGTGTTCAGGTCGCCGGTCAGTGGATACTGGGTCTGGCTGATCTTGTCGAGGCCGTACGCCGCCCGCGTGGCGGCGATGTCGTACGCGATGTACTTGCTCTCCTTGGCCTGCTGGTTGGGGCTCACCACGAGCGTCTGCACGAGGGCCGGGAAGATCACCCGCACGACGATCAGCGCGACGACCCAGCCGCCGATGCCGTAGAGCGGCCAGCGCCAGCGCCGCCGCCAGAAGCCGTTGGCGATGAGCAGCGCGCCGAGGACCAGGCCGACCACCAACATGATGCGCATGCCGGGCAGGCCGGCGTGGATGTCGGTATAGCCGGCGCCGGCGACCACGCCGCCCGTCGAAAACAGCAGATCCCACGCCTTGAAGATGTAGCCCACGCCGGCCAGCGCGAAGATGATGCCGAGCAGCACCGAGATGTGGGCGACCGACTGGCTGCGCGGCCGCACGTGGAAGCTCACGCTGGGCTGGCCGGGAGCGCGCACGAACGGACCGCGCGCGAACGGGCCGCGCTGCGGCCCCTCGCTGTCGCCCGGGGGAGGCGCCGTCGCCGGGCGCTGCTGGGTGAGCACGAGGCCGCCGAGGGCCCCGTGGATGATCACGGTGACGACCAGCGCGCCGATGAGCGAGCCCATGATCAGGCCGTAGACCGCCTGCCAGGCCGGCAGCGTGAAGACATAGAAGCCGATGTCGTGGTGAAAGACCGGGTCGCGCGTGCCGAAAGCCACGCCGTTCACGGCGCGCTGGAAGAGCAGCCAGTTGGCCGAGGCGCCGGCGCCGACGATGATCGCGATCACCGCCGAGACGACGAGGCCGCCGCGCCGCAACGCCTGGACCTGGCGCTCGTTGACATACTCGACGATGTCGATGCCCTCGAAGGCGCGGTGGCGCGGCGACAGGCGGCGCGCTATCTCGACGTTGCTGTAGAAGATGGCGAAGAAGATGGCGCCGGCCGCCACGCCCACGATGAGGCGCGACCAGATCTGGCGCCAGAACACGACGCGCAGGCCGACCTCGCCGAACCACAGCCAGTCGGTGTAGGCCAGCAGATAGACGACGAACAGAACGAGGGCGAGCGCGACGGCGGCCACGATGATGCCGATGAGCCGGCCGCGACGATGGGCTGCCGGCGGCCGCGGTTGCTTGGCCGGCATCTGATAGACCTTGGCCATGGGGGCATTATTGCAGATTGGGCGCGGACCGACGCCGTCTGCGCCGCTGGGGCGGGTGTCGGAGTGTCAGCCGCGCTCGGCGGCGCTGCCGCCGAGCGGATCCCAGCGGCTGGCCTCTTCGCCCAGGAAGGCGAGGAAACGATTGACCATGCGCGGGTCGTAGCGCTGGCCGGCCGCCGCGCGCAGCGCGGCGCTCACGCCGGCGCCCTCGTGGGCGTACGCGCGCAGCACGGCCAGGGCGCGAGCCACCCGCGGGATCGACTCGCCGCGCAGGCCCTCGGGATAGCCGCCGCCGTCCCAGCGCTCGGTGGCGTACAGCAGGGCGTCGACCAGGTAGTCGACGGCGGGCGTCTCGCCGCCTGAGGAGATGGGGACGGGGCCGACGCCGTGGCGCTCGGCGCTGGCGTGGGCGATCTCGAAGGCCTGCAACGCGGCCGCCAGGGCTTCGGATTCCTCGTCCGAGAAGCCCACGCGCGCGGCGAAGCGCCGGCCGAGACCGGCCAGAGGCGTCTGCACGACCGGCCCGCCCGACACGCCGTCGTCGCCCGAGGTGTACACGCAGTTGCGGCCGTGGGCCTTGGCCGAGAGCAGGGCGGCGTCGGCCGCACCGAGGATACCGTCGGTGTCGCTCGCGTGCTGCGGGAACGAGGCGATGCCCACCGAGACGGTGACCGAGAGGCCGGGTTCGATGGCCGACAGGTCGGCGACCTGACCGCGGATGCGCTCGGCGACCTGGCGGGCCTCGTCGACGTCGGCGTGCGGCAGGATCATGGCGAACTCCTCGCCGCCGTAGCGGGCGGCGAAGTCGGACTCGCGGGAGCAGCGCCGCAGCACGTCGGCGACGTCGCGCAGCACCTCGTCGCCGCGCTGATGGCCGACGGTGTCGTTGACCGACTTGAAGCGGTCGAGATCCATCATGAGCAGGCAGAACACGGCGTCGTACCGCTCGGCGCGGGCCACCTCGAGGGCGAGCGCCTCCTGGAAGCGGCGGTGGTTGAACAGACCGGTAAGGCCGTCGGTCGAGGCCTGCACCTCCATCTCCTTGAAGGAGCGCGCGTTGCGGATGGCGATGGCGGCGAGGTTGGCGAAGAGCTGGACGATCTCGAGCTCGCGCGCCTCGAACGTGCGGCCGGCGAGCCGGTCGACGGCCAGCAGACCGATCACCGCGCCCATGAAGCGCAGCGGCACGAGCACCGACGCCTGCGGCTCGAGGTCGGTGCCCGGCACGAGCACGCCGCGCGGATCGTGGGTCATGTCGTTGACGAGCTGCGGCTCGTCGTGGCGCACCACCCAGCCACCGACACCCTGGTCGAGGGGCTGACGGAACTGCAGCATCTCGTTGGCCCACTTGTCCTGGGCGAAGATCGTGACGAGCTCGTTGGCGCTCTCGTCGACCAGGGCGATGTCGATCGTGTCGTAGTCGACGAGCGTCTTCAGGGCGTCGGCGATCTGCACGAAGACGGCGGTGTGGTCGAGGGTCGAGAGCAGCGAGCCGGACACGTCGAGCAGCTCATGGCGCACCGTGAGCTGCTGCTCGAGGAGATCGGTGGTGCGCTCGAGCTCCTCGTACTGCCGGGCGCTCTCGACGGCGGCCGCCGCGAAGGTGGCGAAGACCTCGAGTTCCTTGGCCAGGTCGAGCGTGGGCAGGCGGCCGTCGCCCGGATCGGCCAGGTCGAGCACCCCGATCACGCGGTTGGCGCGGTCGCGGAGCGGCACGAGCAGCTTGTCGCCGGGCGCCCAGCCACCCTCGCGGAGCGGTCCCTCGCGCGCCGGCTCGGAGCGCGGGAACAGGGCGAGCTCCTCGGCCGTGTACTCGTGCTCGCGGTGATCGATGAAGAACGCGCAGCCCAACTGGTACCGCTCGGGCATGAGGGCCGCGAAGGCGGCGGTCGGCACGGGGGTGTCGAGGATCGCCTGGTCGCGCGCCTCGTCGCGCCCCACGACGGCGTGGGCGCGAAAGACGTCGTCGCCGGGCGCGCTCAGGTAGACGGCGACCTCGTCGAAGCCGAACGTGCGCGCCGCGCCCGTGGCGATCGAGCGCACCACACCGGAGAGGTCGGGGCTCGAGCGCAGCAGGTTGCCGAGCTGCACGAGGCTCGCGAGGAGCCCGTCGGTGCCCGGGTTGTTCGACCGCTCCTTGGAGAAGATGCCCAGCGGGTGACCCCCCCTTAGTCGCGCGTCCCACCCGCGCGCAGAAAGACTACCGAGTTGGTCTGTGTATAGTACCTCCAGATTGGGAGAAGGAACGGGGTTCGGCCCCCGCGGCCGTCGATTTCGTTGTCCGGCCTGCCGACAGGGCGGGCGATCCGAGGGGCGAGCGGCCCGGGGTGAGCGGTCCGCGAGGTGCGCGGGCGGAGGGGCGAGCGGTCCGTCTGGGCGCACAGT
>DATIYD010000441.1:0-3153 GCA_035517975.1 Thermoleophilia bacterium
CGGGCCGCCCGCCACGCCTTGCGTTGGCTTCGGGGAGACCGTTGCCCGGCCAGGCTGCCGCCAATCCCGTTGACGACCGCCGCCGCGCGAGCTGCGTGACCGCGCTCAGCGGTAGCCGTGGCGCAGCGCGCCACTCGGTCAGTCGCTCCACCAATCCTGGAGCGCGAGCTGCGCGACCGCGCTCAGGTGGAGTTGTGGCGGGCATTCACCGCAGTCAGTCGCTCCACCAATCCTGGATGGCCTCGACGTCGCGGTTGTCGTGGCTCGGCGAGCCGAAGGCGACGATCTCGGCGCCCTCGGGGCCGGCCTCGAGGCAGCGCACTTCGCTCGGCGACACGCGGAGCGCGTCCCAGGTGCGCAGCTCGACGAGCTCGTCGCCCACCTTGGCCCGCGCGCTGCCGCCGACGATCAGGTAGATCTCCTCCTGCTCCTGGTGGCGGTGGCCGAAGGGCTGGCGGAAGTCCGGTGCGATGCGAAAGTACGACAGGCCCGACGCGCGCAACTCGAGCGCCACCCGCGCGAAGCGCGATTCGAGGCCGGGCGAGAGCCCGAACCTGGGCGCCATGTCTTCGACCTGCTTGAGGTTGACGACCGTGTAGGGGCCGGGCGCCGGGCGGTGTTCGCGGGGTCGCTCACTCATCGCGGTGCTCGATCAGCTCGACCCACACGCCGTCGGGGTCGGCCACGAAAGCGATCCGCGGGCCGCGGCCCTCAAGCGGCGCCGGCGGCCGGCCGACCTCCTGGGCGCCGGCCGCCACCAACCGCCGGTAGACGTCGTCCAGGTCGTCGACCCAGAACGCGAAGTGGCCGAAGCGCTCGCCGCCCTCGTAGGGCGCGTCGTGGCCCCAGTTGTAGACGAGCTCGATGGCGAAGTTGCCGTCGTCAGGCTCGAGAAAGACGAGGGTGGCACGGTTGGTCCGCAGCTCGCTGCGGCGCGACTCGTGCAGGCCGAGCTGCTCGTAGAAGCGGATCGCGGCATCGAGGTCGGCGGTGCGCGTCGCGGCATGCACGAACTTCATGTCGGTCCCTCCAGTCGGCGATCATGGACCGCGCGGAACCCAGGCCAAGGCTCCTTCGGATGGTCTTCTCGCTCACGGTTCGTCGGGCATCCTACCCGGGTGATGCGTGCGGTATACTGCCCGCCGTGCCGCTCTATGCCTTCAACACGACGACTCCACTGCTGGGCCCGGGCGCCTTCGTCTTCACGAGCGCGACCGTGATCGGCGACGTGGTGCTCGACGAGGGCGCCAACGTCTGGCCCGGCGCCGTGCTGCGCGGCGACGTCGAGCGCATCCACCTCGGCGCGCACACGAGCTTCCAGGACAACTCGGTGGCCCACACCGATCCCGGCTACCCGATCGAGGTCGGTCCCGACTGTGTGATCGGCCACAACGTCGTGCTGCACGGCGCCACCGTGGGCGCGCGCTGCCTGATCGGCATGGGCGCCATCCTGCTGAACGGCTGCGTGGTGGGCGACGAGTCGATCGTGGGCGCCGGCGCGCTGCTCACGCAGGGCAAGGTGTTCCCGCCGCGCAGCCTGATCATCGGCTCGCCGGCCAAGGCCGTGCGCGAGGTCACCGACGACGATCTCAAGCCGCGCGCCGAGCTGCGCGACCGCTACGCGCGGCGCTCCAAGGCGTACCTCGAAGCCGGCCTCGGGGCCGAGCCCCTGGCGGAGTGACCGGGGTGTAGTCCGGGCGGCCGGCGAACGCGAACGGCGGCCGGCGGATCGCAGACCCGCAGACCGTTCGGGGTATGACGGCGCTTGTGAGAGAGATCACCGAGACCTTCTTCGCCCCCGACGCCGCCGCGTGGCGCGCCTGGCTTGCCGCCCACTACGCCGACCGCAGCGAGATCTGGCTTGTCATGCTCAAGCGGCACGTCGAGGAGCCGAGCATCACCCTGCCCGAGGCAGTCGAAGAGGCGGTCTGCTACGGCTGGATCGACGGCCATCTGCGGCGCATCGACGACCGCAGCCACGCCCTGCGCTTCACGCCGCGCAAGGCGGGGAGCCAGTGGTCGCAGTCCAACAAGGACAGGGTCGAGCGTCTCACCGCCGCCGGCCGCATGGCCCCGCCCGGCCTGGCCGCCGTCGCGGTCGCCAAGGCCAACGGCTCGTGGGACGAGCTGACCTCGCTCGAGGCCGACACGACGCCCCCCGACCTCGAACGGGCTCTCCGAGCTGAGCCCGAAGCCTGGGAGCGATGGCAAGGCTGGCCGCCGTCGCATCGGCGCGCCTACACCATCCACGTGCTCCAGGCCAAGCGACCCGAGACACGTGCCCGGCGCATCGACTTCGTCGTGCGCCGCACTGCCGCCGGCATGCGGCCCGGTGGCGAGTTGCACCCAGCGAGCGCCCCTGACGGAGCCTCGTAGCGGCGCAGCTCGGCGACCCGCGTCGAGGCGGCCGCCCAAGCGGAGCCACTTGGCCGCGTGCGCGACGGGCCCGATCGCTTCAGCCGCGCAGCTCGGCGACCCGGGCCACGAGCCGCGGCAGCACCGCGCCGCCGGGCCCCTGCAGGAACCAGTCGGCGGCCTCGGCGAAGGCGTCGGGCTCGGGGTTGACGTCGATCAGGGCGGCGCCGGCCTGGTAAGCGGTGGCCGGCACCAGGGCCGCCGGGTAGACGACACCCGAGGTGCCCACGGCGATCAGAGAGTCACAGCGGGCCGCCAGATCGAGCGCCCGCTCGAGGGCCTCGCCGGGCAGCGCCTCGCCGAACCAGACGACGTCGGGGCGGATGAGATCGCCGCAGTGCGGGCAGCGAGGCGGAGCCTCGTCGCTGCCCGCGAGGTCGGCCAGGGCAAAGCCGCCGTGGCGCTCGCCCACGCATTTGAAGCGCAGGGCGCTGCCGTGCAGCTCGATCACGTCGCGCGAGCCGGCGCGCTGGTGCAGCCCGTCGATGTTCTGGGTCACCACCGTGAGGGGCACCAGCCGCTCGAGCTCGGCGATGGCGCGGTGGCCGGGGTTCGGCTGGGCTGCCTCGATCTGGCCGAAGCGGTCCATGTACCAGCGCCAGACGAAGGCGGGGTCGCGCTCGTAGGCCTCGGCCGTCGCGAGCTGCATGGGGTCGTACTTGGCCCACAGGCCCTCGCCAGGGTCGCGGAAGGTCGAGATGCCCGACTCCTTCGACACGCCGGCGCCGGAGTAGACCA
>DATIYD010000442.1:0-5041 GCA_035517975.1 Thermoleophilia bacterium
CAGATCCCGCTGGGGGCGCGCATCATCACCGTGGCCGACGCCTACGACGCGATGACCTCCGACCGGCCCTACCGGGCGGCGCTGTCGCCCGAGATCGCCCTCGCCGAGCTGCGCCGCGGGTCGGGGCGGCAGTTCGACCCCGATCTGGTCGAGACCTTCATCGGATGCTACCGCGGCGAGGCCCAGCCCCACCTGGTGGCGCTCCCCCTGACCACGGTCGAGTCGTGTTCATCCTCGTGATCGCGGTCGCCGGCGGCCTGATCGCCGGCGCGCTGCTCGGAGGCTCGCTCGCCAATCTCGAGCGGCTCTCGCTGCGCCTCGCCTGGCTCGTCGTGCTCGCCCTGGCGCTGCAGATCGTGGCCTTCTCGCCGCTCGGCGCGCGATTCTCCACCTCGGTGGTCGTCGGACTGCACCTGCTGTCGTACGGCCTGCTGCTGACCTGCGTGGTGGCCAACCTGCGAAGGCCGCCGGTCATGCTGTTCGGCGTCGGCGTGCTCTCCAACACGATCGCGATCGCCGTGAACCACGGCTACATGCCGGCCAGCAGAGCCGCGCTGCGGCTCGCCGGTCTGCCGATCTCGGCGGTGCCTCACAACAACTCCGAGCTGGCCGCCGCCGGCGCGCACCTCACGTTCCTGGGCGACGTCTTCGCGCTGCCGCACGGCGTGCCGCTGGCCAACATCTTCAGCGTCGGCGACATCCTGATCGCCATCGCCCTGGCCTGGCTGATCGCAGAGGCCATGCTGCACCCGGCGGTCGCCCAGCGGCGGGCCCTGCCGGTCGCCCCGTCGAGCGCGGAGTAACGCGGCCCGAGGGCGAGGCCAGAGGGCGCAGACAGGCGAGCCGCGCCCGGCCTATCTGTCTATAATGGCGCGGATGGCACAGACCGGAGAGCTCAGAAAGGCGGCCGGCGGGCGGCTCGACCACGCCGACGAGAGCGGCGGCGGGCGCGCGGCGGACCGCCGTATCGAGCGGGCGCCGGGCGTGATCATCACCCTCGTCCTGCTCGTGCTGATCGCCTCGGCCACCGTGCGCTTCTACCAGCTGCAGCGACCCGACACGCTGGTCTTCGACGAGGTCTACTACGCAAAAGACGCGCACGTCATCCTGCATGGCTATCTGGGCGCGAACCCGGGGTACCCCTGGGAGCCGGGCAAGGAGATCTCCTGGCCGCACCCCGAGTACGGCAAGTTCGCGATCGCCGTGGGCGAGGCCGGCTTCGGGAACGGCTCCTTCGGGTGGCGGATCGTGCCGGCCATCATCGGCACGCTGCTGATCGCCCTCGTCTACCCCCTCGGCCGCCGCCTGGGCCTTTCCCCCGTCTGGGCGCTGCTCGGCCTCGTCCTGGCCGCCTCGGACTTCCTCGGCATCGTGCAGTCGCGCATCGCGACCCTCGATATCTTCGTCGCCTTCTGGTCCGTCCTCTGCCTCTACCTCGCGTTACGCTACGTGCAGACCGGCCACCGTGCCCACTGGCTCTTCCTCTGCGGCCTGGCCGGCGGCCTCGCCCTGGGCACCAAGTGGTCGGGCGGCTTTGCGGTCGCGGCCGCCCTTGCGCTCATGGTGCTGTACCGCCGCCGGCCCTTCGCCCGGCCGGTCGGACGAGCGGTGACCGCGGCGCTGCGCGACGCCGTTCTGCCCGCCGTGGCGCTCGTCGTGCTGCCGGTGGCCCTGTACTGCGCGAGCTACGTCGTGTACTTCGCCAAGGGCCGTCACAGCCTGTCGCAGTGGTGGCAGCTCCAGCACGAGATGTGGTGGTTCAACGAGAACCTGCACGCCACCCACACCTACGCGTCGCGGGCCTACACCTGGATCTTCGACTACCGGCCCGTGTGGTACTACTACGAGCAGGTCCACGACACCGTGCACGGCATCGTCTCGATCGGCAACCCACTGCTGTGGTGGGCCTCGGTGCCGGCTCTGGTCGGTCTCGTCGTGCTGGCCATCGTGCGACGTGACCGGGAGCTCATCGTGCTGCCGCTGATCGTCGCCCTGCTCTACCTGCCCTGGCTGCGTACCACGCGCACGTCGTTCATGTACTACATGACACCGGTGGCGCCGTTCATGGCGCTGGCCGTGGCCACCGTGCTGCGCGAGCTGTCGCACGCGCGGCTGCCGCGCTGGCCATGGGCGGCGACCTGCTTCGCGGGCAGCGCAGTCATCGTCGCCCTGCTCTGGTACCAGATCGGCGTGGCCGGCGCCTGGCTGTTCTGGCGCGACGCGGCCAGCCTGTCGGTGGCCCTGGCCTGGGTGGTGGCCGCCGTGGCCATCGTCGTGGCCGCGATCCTGCTCCTGGCCCTGTTCGCCTGGCCGCGGGCGCGTGGGCTGTGGCCCTACCTCACCTGGGTCTACGCGGGCGCGGTCACCGGCGTGTGTCTTGCGTTCCTGCCGATCCTCATCGACCTCAGCATCTCGACGGCGCACTTCTACCATCTCATGTGGTTCCGTAACTGGATCTGATGCCCGCCGCGACATCACCCGGCCGCGCCAGGGCGAGCCGCACGATCGTCGCGCTCGTGCTGATCGTCATCGCGCTCTCGGCCGTCGTGAGACTGGTCGATCTCAGCGTCTTCCCCGCGCTCGTCTTCGACGAGCACTACTACGTGCACGACGCCAACTCCCTGTTGCACGGGCGCATCGGACCGCGCGCGCCGTCACCCTGGAAGCCGGGCGACGGCCGCTCGCTCGCCCATCCGCCCCTCGGCGTGCTGTCGATCGCCGCCGGCATCGCCGCCCTTGGCAACGACCCCTGGGGCTGGCGCGTGCCGAGCGCGCTCGCCGGCACGGCGCTGATCGCGCTCGTCTACCCGCTGGCGCGGCGCCTGCGGCTCTCACCCCGGTGGGCGCTCGCCGCCCTCGTGCTGGCCGCCTCGGACACCATGCTGATCGCCGAGTCGCGCATCGGCGTGCTCGACCCGTTCGTCGCCCTCTGGTCGGCGGTCTGCATCTACGGCGCGCTGCGCTACGTCCAGAGCGGCCGGCCGGCACGCTGGCTCGCGCTCACCGGCCTCGCCGGCGGCCTCGCCGTAGCGAGCAAGTGGTCGGGCGCACTGGCCCTGATCGCGGCCATCGCGATCGTCGCGCTCGACGCCCGGCAGCGGCGCGCCGCGGCGGCGGCCGCGCCCGGCGCCGATCGGAGTGCGACACGGGTGACGGGCAGCGACGTCGGCGCCAACCAGGCTGCCGGTGCGACGAGCGACGGCATGGGTGTGGGTCCGCTGCGTGCCGCCCTGTTGCTGCTCGCAGTGCCGCTTGCCGTCTATCTGGCCAGCTACACGGCCTACTTCGCGAGCGGCCACACACCAGGCCAGTGGCTGCACCTGCAGGGCTATATGGCGACCTTCAACTGGGGTGTGCAGGGCTCGTCGGTGATGGCCTCCCGGCCGCCCACCTGGATCTTCGACGCCTACCCCATCTGGTACCGCTGGGCGCTCACGCCACGCGGCGTCGTCGGCTTCATTGCGATCGGCAATCCGCTGCTGTTCTGGAGCTCGATCGCCGCCTGTCTCGGCCTCGTCTGGCTTGCCGCCCGGCGGCGCGACGCAAGCCTCGCCGCCGCCCCACTGCTGGCCGCCGTGCTCTACCTGCCGTGGCTCGCCACCAGCCGTCAGTCCTACATCTACTACCTCACGCCGGCCATCCCGTTCCTGGCGATCGCCGTAGCGGCGGCCCTCGCCCAGCTCTCGGCCGGGCGCTCCCCTGCCGCCCGACCGGCGGCGCTCTGCTGCGCCGCCGGCGCCGTGCTCATGGCTCTCGCCGCCGGCGGCAGCCCGGTGCTGCGCGTGGCGGTCCTCGCGGCGTTTGCCGCCGTCCTCGTGATCGCGGTGCGTGTGGCGCCACCCGAGGCCGGCGAGCGGCATCCCGGCCTGCCCGGCGTGGCCCCGTGGCTGTTCGTCGGTGCGGTCGCCGGCCTGGCTGTGGCCTGGCTGCCGTTCCT
The DNA here is from genome assembly GCA_035517975.1 of Thermoleophilia bacterium. Lineage (GTDB taxonomy): Bacteria > Actinomycetota > Thermoleophilia > UBA2241 > UBA2241 > Bog-752. Next base: position 3,938 of record DATIYD010000442.1, read on the forward strand.
GATCGCGCACGCCACCTCGTTCGGCTACTACGCTCGGCTCGCCTGGCTCGTCAGCTGGCGCTGAGCCCGGCGGCGGCCGTCAGCCGATCAGCGCCGCCATGACCGCCTTCTGGGCGTGCAGGCGGTTCTCGGCCTGGTCGAAGACGATCGACTGCGGCCCGTAGACCACGGCCTCGGTGATCTCCTCGCCGTAGTGCGCCGGCAGGCAGTGCATGACGCGAGCCTGGGGACCGGCCAGGGCCAGCAGCTCGTCGTTTACCTGGTAGGCGCCCAGGGCGGCGAGGCGCACGTCGTGCTCGGCTTCCTGGCCCATGCTCGTGAAGGTGTCGGTGTAGATCACATCGGCGCCCTTGACGGCGGCGCGCAGATCGCTCGTGAGCTCGACGGTCGCGCCCGTCTCGGCGGCGTCGGCGCGGGCGCGGGCGATGATGTCCTCGTTGGGGCGGTAGTCGTCGGGCGTGCAGATCACGATCCGCATGCCGGTCTTGGCTCCCATCTCGGCGAGCGAGTGGGCCACGTTGTTGCCGTCGCCGCTGTAGACCAGGGTGCGGCCCTGCAGACCGCCGCAGTGCTCCCTGATCGTGAGCGCGTCGGCCATCGCTTGGCAGGGGTGATGATCGTCGGTCAGACCATTGATGATCGGGATGGTGGCGTTGGCGGCGAGGTCGACCACGTCGTTCTGGGCGAAGGTGCGGATCATGATGGCGTCGAGGTAGCGCGAAAGTACGTGGCCGGTGTCCTTCATGGTCTCGCCGACGCGCAGCTGGATGTCGTCGGCGCTCAGGAACAGCGGCTGCGCGCCAAGCTGGGCGATGCCGACCTCGAAGCTGATGCGGGTGCGCGTCGAGGTCTTGGTGAAGATCATGCCGACGGCCTTGCCCTCGAGCAGGCGATCCGCCACGGCCCGCTTCTGGGCGGCCTTGAGCTCGACGGCCAGATCGAGCAGGGCGCCGATCTCGGCCGGACTGAAGTCGTGGATCGTGAGGAAGTCTCGGCCCGAGAGAGCCAGGTCGGTGACGCGGTCCCGCAGCGCGGTCATATGGCCTCCTGTGGACGAGGGACGGTCGTGTGGCTTCTCGCGGGGGCGGGCCCCCGGCGGGCGGC
>DATIYD010000443.1:0-9955 GCA_035517975.1 Thermoleophilia bacterium
AACGACGAAGACCAGAAGCCCGCCCCCACGCCGCGCCAGCCGCGGGTGGGGCAGCCTTCGCCGGTCAATCCGCTCAATCCCGAAACGACCTGACCTCGGTCCTCGAGCGACCCGGCCGGCGCGATGGACAGAGCGAAGATAGAGCAGGCGGTCCTCCTCTTTCTCGAGGGCATCGGCGAAGACCCCGGCAGGCCGGGGCTGCGAGAGACGCCGCGCCGTGTCGCCGACATGTGGGACGACATCTTCTTCGGCCTCGAGGCCGACCCGCGCGAGCTGCTCGTGCCCATGAGCGACGACCACCACCACGAGATGGTGCTCGTCCGCGACATCGCCTTCTACTCGATCTGCGAGCACCACCTGCTGCCCTTCGTGGGCACGGCGCACGTCGCCTACATCCCGAGCACGAGCGGCCACATCGCCGGCCTCTCCAAGCTGGCCCGGGTGGTGCGCACCATCGCCGCCCGCCCGCAGCTCCAGGAGCGCATCACCAGTGAGCTCGCCGACACCATCGTCGACACGCTGCACCCGCTCGGCGCGCTCGTGCTGATCGAGGCCGAGCACCTCTGCATGTCCATGCGCGGCGTGCGCAGTCCGGGGGCCAAGACGGTGACGAGCGCGGTGCGCGGCATCGTCGAATCGAACGAGGCCACCCGGGCCGAGGTCATCGCCCTCATCAACGCGCCGCGCTAGACGGCCCGACCCCGCCCGCCCGTGCGTTACCCGACCACAGACCTGCCGCTGAGCTTCCCCTGCGTCATGGGCATCGTCAACGTGACGCCCGACTCGTTCTCCGACGGCGGGCTGCACGACGATGCCGACTCGGCCGTCGCTCATGGCCTGCTGCTCGCCGGCGAAGGCGCGGCGATCCTCGACATCGGCGGCGAATCGACCCGGCCCGGCTCGCTGCCCGTGCCGCTCGACGACGAGCTCGCCCGCGTCGTGCCCGTGATCGAGCGCCTCGCCGCCGCCACGCCCGCTCTGCTGTCGGTCGACACCACCAAGGCAGCGGTGGCGCGCGCCGCTCTCGACGCCGGGGCGACGATGGTCAACGACGTCACGGCCCTGCGCGGCGATCCGGCGATGGCCGACCTTGTCGCCGAGCGCGGCTGCCCGGTCTGCCTCATGCACATGCTCGGCGAGCCCCGCACGATGCAGGACGACCCGCGCTACCACGACGTCGTCGCCGAGGTGGCCGCCTTTCTCGAGGAACGCCTGGCGGCCGCCGTCGCGGCGGGGGTGCGCGAGGAGCAGGTGCTGCTCGACCCGGGCATCGGCTTCGGCAAGACGGTGCGGCACAACCTCCTGCTGCTGGCCCACCTCGACCGCATCGCCGCCCTGGGCCGGCCGCTCGTGCTGGGCGCCTCGCGCAAGCGCTTCATCGGTACGCTGCTGGGCGCGGAGCCTCGCGACCGGGTCAGCGGGACGGTGGCGACGACCGTGCTCGGCCTCGCGCGTGGCGCCGCCGTCGTTCGCGTGCACGACGTGCGCCCCAACGTCGAGGCCCTGCAGGTGGCCGCGGCCGTGTTCTCGGCCGACGCCGCCGTCGAGGAGCCGTCGCGGTGAGCCCCGAGCGCGCGCTCGAGATCTCGCTGGCCGCCGTCGAGGCGCCGTGTCACTGCGGCGTGACCGACGAGGAGCGGCGCGAGGCGCAGACGCTGCTCGTCGACCTGCGCCTCGCGCCGCTCCTCGTCACCGACTACGCCGCCGACGACATCGCCGGCACCGTCGACTACGGCGCCGTCGCGCGCCTCGCCGTGGCCACCGCGGCCGAGCGTCCCTACCGTCTGCTCGAGCGCCTGGCGACCGAGATCGCCGACCGGCTCTGGGCGGCGCACGAGCTGGCCGAGCTCCACGTCGTCGTGCGCAAGCCGTCGCCCGGCAGCTTGCCGGCCGCGTGGGCCGCGGCCGAGGTGACCTACCGGCGATGACCGCGACCCGCGCAGGCGACGCGGGAACGGCCGGGCGCCGGGCGTTCCTGTCGCTCGGCGCCAACCTGGGCGAGCGCGCCGCGGCGCTGCGCGCCGCCCGCGCCGCGCTCGCCGCCCTGCCCGGCACGCAGCTGCTCGCCTGCTCGCGGCTCTACGAGACCGAGCCCCAGGATCTCGCCGGCCAGCCGCCCTTCCTGAACCAGGTCGTGTGCCTCGAGACGACGCTCTCGCCCGAGGAGCTCCTCTCTGCGGCGCAAGGTATCGAAGACGCCGCCGGCCGCGTGCGCGACGTGCGGTTTGGTCCTCGCACCCTCGATGTCGATATACTCCTCTTCCAAGGTGTGGAGAGCGACCGTCCCGAGCTCACGCTCCCGCACCCGCGGCTGTGGCAGCGGGCCTTCGTGCTCGTGCCGCTCGCCGAGCTCTGGTCGCTCTCGCGGGACATGCCGCGCCTCGACGTCGCCCGGCGCGGCGCGGAGCTCGCCGAGAGCCAGGCCGTCAGGCTGTACGTCGCGGAGGACTAGGAGACGACGACCATCGACCTCGCCCCAGAGCCGTTCCACCCACGCACGGCCCGAACGGACGCCCCGTGAGCCCGGCGCCCCGGCCCTACATCGCCAGCGTGCCCGACCGGCCGCTGCTGCGCCGCCAGTTCGACGTGCTCGTGCTGGGCGGGGGCATCGCCGGCCTCACCGCGGCGATCGCCGCCGCGCGCCGCTGGCGCGTCGGGCTGCTGACCAAGGCGAGCCTGAACGACACCACCACGTTTCTCGCCCAGGGCGGCATCGCCGCGGCCCTGGGCGAATCCGACTCGCCCGAGCTGCACTTTCAGGACACGGTCGACGCCGGCGCCGGCCTGTGCGACCCCGACGCCGTCAGGGTGCTCGTGAACGAGGGCCCCGACCGGGTCCGCGAGCTCATCGAGATCTGCCCCCGCTTCGACCGGCAGGACGGCGAGATCGTGCTCGGCAGGGAAGGCGCGCACTCGGTGCGCCGCGTGGCTCACGCCGGCGGCGACGCCACCGGCCGCGAGGTCTCGAGCACCCTCTCCGAGGCGGCCCGCCTGGGCAGCCGCGTGCAGCTCTACGAGGACGAGTTCGTGATCGATCTGCTCACGATCGACGGCCGCTGCATCGGCGCCCTGTCGCTCAACCTGAAAGACGGCGAGTACACGCTGAACCTGGCCATGGTGACGATCCTGGCGACCGGCGGCGCCGGGCAGGTCTACGCCCGCACCACCAACCCCGAGGTCGCCACCGGCGACGGCGTGGCCATGGCCTACCGCGCCGGCGCCTCCATCCGTGACCTCGAGTTCGTCCAGTTCCACCCGACCGGCCTCGCCGTCACCGGCTCGCCCACGCCGCTCATCACCGAGGCGCTGCGCGGCGAGGGCGCCCTGCTGCGCAACGCGGCCGGGGAGCGCTTCATGACCACGGTCGATCCCAAGGCCGAGCTGGCCGCCCGCGACGTCGTGGTGCGCGGCATGTCCGCCGAGATGCGCCGCGAGGGCTCGTCGCACGTCTACCTCGACGCGACCGCGCTCGACGGCGAGATGCTGCGGAGCCGCTTCCCGCGGGTGACGGCGCTGCTCTCGGAGCACGATCTCGACCTGAGCCGCGACCTGATCCCGGTCGCTCCGGTGGCGCACTTCTTCATCGGCGGCGTCGTGACCGACGTCTGGGGCCGCACCACGGTGCCCGGTCTCTACGCCGCCGGCGAGGTGGCGAGCACCGGCGTGCACGGCGCCAACCGCCTGGCCTCGAACTCGCTGCTCGAGGGCCTGGTCTTCGGCGACCGCGTGGTGCGCCACCTCGACCGCTACATCGGCGGCCTCGGCGAGGACGTCCGCCGTCTGCACTTCGAGCTGCCGGCCCCCTCGGGCCGCACCGCGCGGCACAGCGACATCGCCGCCGTGCGGCGCGCGGTGACCGGTCTCATGTCGGAGCGGGTCGGCTGGCTGCGCACCGAGGACGGCCTGCTGTCCGCCCTCGGCGAGCTGCGCGCCACCAACTCGGCCCTGCAGTTCGGCGACGCCGGACCGCCCGAGTTCGAGCTGCTCAACATCCTCACCCTGGCCACCCAGATCACCAAGTGCGCCCTGCTGCGCGAGGAGACGCGCGGCGTGCACGTGCGCGACGACCATCCCGGGCGCGACGACTACAACTGGCAGCGCCACATCACGCTGCGTCTGCCCGGCACGCCGGCCACGGAGAGCCGGCGATGACGGCCGGTCTTTCCGAGCAGGCGCTGCGGGCGGCGGCCGAGGCCGCCGCCCACAGCGCCCTCGCCGAAGATCTCGCCGGTCTGGGCGATCTCGCCGGGCGCGCCTTTCCCGCACCGGGCACGGCGCGGGTCGAGGCGCGCGCCGACGGTGTGCTCTCGGGTGTCGCCGCCTTCACGGCCGCCGCGCGCCTAGTCGATCCCGAGCTGCGGGTCGCCCTCGCCTGCGCCGCCGGCGAGCGCTTCGCCGCGGGCGACAACCTCGTCAGCCTCGACGGCCGCCTGTCGAGCATCCTCGCCCTCGAGCGTACGGGCCTCAACTTCCTGGCCCGGCTGTCCGGTGTCGCCACGCTCACGGCCCGCTACGTGGCCGAGACGTCCGGCACCGGCGCCACCATCGCCGGCACGCGCAAGACGACGCCGGGGCTGCGCGCGCTCGAGAAGCAGGCCATCGCCGACGGCGGCGGCAGCCCGCATCGCTTCGGGCTGTTCGACGGCGCCATGATCAAGGACAACCACGTGGCGGCGGCCGGCAGCCTGGGCGCGGCCGTGACGGCGGTGCGCGCCGGGCTCACGCACGCGCACCTGCTCGAGGCCGAGGTCGACACCCTCGAGCAGCTCGACGAGGCGCTCGCCGCCGGCGTGACGGTGATCCTGCTCGACAACATGGACGTGGCGACGGTGGGCGCCGCCGTGACCCGCGTCGCCGGCCGTGCCGTGCTCGAGGTCTCGGGCGGGGTCACGCTCGAGAGCGTGCGCGCCTATGCCGAGACCGGCGTCCAGGTCATCTCGGTGGGCGCCCTGACCACGGCGGCGCCCTGGACCGACCTCAGCATGGTCGTGGTGGCGTAGTGCTGCTCGTCGTCGACGTCGGCAACACCCAGACGGTCATCGGGCTGCTCGACGACGGCGTGATCGTCGCCGACTGGCGCCTGGCCACCGTCCGGCACCGCACGGCCGACGAGATGGCCGGCCTGCTGCAGGGGTTCTTCTCGCTGCTCGGCGAGCGCCTGAAGAGCGTCGTCACAGAGGTCGCCGTGGCCTCGGTCGTGCCGCGTCTCACCGCCCGCTGGGTGATCATGAGCGAGAAGCACCTCGGCGTCACACCCTTCGTCCTGGGCCCGGGCGTGCGCACCGGCATGCGCATCCTGCTCAAGAACCCGGCCGAGGTCGGCGCCGATCGCATCGCCAACGCCGTGGCCGGCCTCGAGTCGTACGGCGCTCCGGTGATCGTGGTCGACTTCGGCACATCGACCAACTTCGACGTCGTCGACGCCGACGGCGACTACGTGGGGGGCTCGATCGCGCCCGGCGTCGAGGTGTCGATGGAAGCGCTCACGGCGCGTGCCGCCCGCCTCATCAACATCGACGTGAGCGAGCCCGGCCGCGCGATCGGCCGCGACACGACCGAGGCCATGCAGTCGGGCGCGGTCTACGGCTTCGCCGGCCAGGTCGACGGCATCGTCGAGGCCATCCGCGGCGAGCTCGGCGCCGACGCGCCGGTGGTGGCCACCGGCGGCCTCGCCGCGCTGATCGCCCCGCACAGCCGCACCATCACGACGATCGACCCGACCCTGACGCTGCGCGGCATCGAGCTCATCCTGCGCCGCCAGCAGACCCACTAGCGGCCGCGCCGCGGCGAGAGGCCGGCGAGCCTGCATGGACGATCTGCGCGACCGGCTGCTGCGGCCGCTTTCGATCGGCGGTCTCGACCTCGAGCGCCGCCTCTTCATGGCGCCCATGGCCGGCATCAGCGGACCGGCCTTCCGGCGCTCGGTGCGGCGGTTCGGCGCCGGCCTCGTGTTCACCGAGATGATCGCCGCCCAGGGTATCGTCCACGACAACCGCTGCACCTTGGCGTATCTCGCCTGCGGCCCCGACGAGCACCCCATCGGCTTTCAGCTGTTCGCCGCCGAGCCGGCCGCTCTCGCGCTCGCCGCCCGGGCCTGCCTCGACGCCGGCGCCGATCTCATCGACCTGAACATGGCCTGCCCCGTGCGCAAGGTGATGAAGACGGGCGCCGGCGCCGCCTTGCTCGACGCGCCGCAACGGGCGGCCGACTGCGTGAAGGCGGTGGTCGCCGAGGTGGCGGGCGCCGTGCCGGTCACCGTCAAGCTGCGCAGCGGCGTGGGCGCCGGCGACCAGGCGGGGTGCCTGCTGGCGCCCCGCCTGGTCGCTGCCGGCGCCGCCGCGATCTGCCTGCACCCGCGCACGGCGAGCCAGCTCTACCGCGGGGTCGCCGACCACGGCCTCACCATCGCCCTGGCCGGCGAGCTGCCGGTGCCGCTGATCGCCTCGGGCGACATCGCCGTGACCGGCCCCGACGAACGGCCCGATCGCGAGCTCACCGCGCGCCTGCTCGAGGGTGGGGTGGCCGCCGTGATGGTGGCGCGCGCCGCGCTGGGGCGGCCCTGGGTGTTCGCCGAGCTGCTCGAGGGCGAGGGCGCGCCGCCGCTCGTCGAGCGGCGGCGCGCCCTCGCCCTCTTCGTCGACGAGACGGCGAGCGACCTGGGCCCGCGCGCCGTGGGCTACCTGCGGCGCTTCTGGCCGCGGTTTCGCAGGAGCGGCACGCTCGACGCGGCGGGCGCCGCGCGGCTCATGGCGGCCCGCGACCTTGTGACTATCAAAAGCCTCGTACGGGCAGACTGGAGCGTGAACGGTCCCCGCGCGGAGCACGGTGGCATCGGAAACGGGAAAGACCTATAATCCCTTCCTTGCCCGGGCCCGCTGCTAGTGGCCCGTTTTGTCGTCAAGAAAGGAAGCCGACGTGCCGGAACGAGAGATCATCCTCACCCCCGCGGGCTACCGGCGCCTGAAGGACGAGATCGAGTACCTCTCGACCAAGAAGCGTGAGGAGGTCGCCGACCGCATCAAGGAAGCCCGCTATTTCGGCGACATCACGGAGAACTCCGAGTACGACGACGCCAAGAACGAGCAGGCCATGCTCGAGCAGCGCATCTTCGCTCTCGAAGAGAAGCTGCGCTCGGCGCTCGTGATCGACGCGAGCGACGTCAAGACCGACGTCGTGGGGGTGGGCACCAAGGTGACCCTCCAGGACGTGAAGCGCGGCGACGTCGTGCAGTACTCGATCGTGGGTTCGGCCGAGGCCGACCCGACCGACCACAAGCTGTCGAACGAATCGCCGGTCGGCCACGCCATCATGGGCCACAAGCCCGGCGAGGTGATCGCGGTCGCCGCCCCGCGCGGCGAGACGCGTCTGAAGATCATCGACATCGAGCGGGCGTAGGGCCCCGTCTTAGCCGTGGCCGACGAGGAGCAGCCGCTCGGCACAGCCGACGAGCGACGGCGAAAGCTCGCGCGCCTGCGCGAGCGCGGCGACGACGCGTTTCCCACGCGCTTCGAGGACCGTGACGAGATCGCCACGCTGCACGAGCGCTTCGACTCGCTCGAGGCCGGCGCCGAGGCGCCCGGCACCTTCCGGGTCGCCGGCCGCGTCATGTCCCGCCGCGAGCACGGCAAGCTCGCCTTCTTCACGATCAAGGACGGCTCCGGCCATCTGCAGCTCTTCGCCACCCTCGACGGTCTGGGCGCCGAAGCCTACGAGCACCTGCTCGAGGTCGACCTGGGCGATTTCGTGGGCGCCGAGGGCGCCGTGCTCAAGACGCGCCGCGGCGAGCTCTCGCTGCGCCCGGCGAGCTGGCAGTTCCTCTCCAAGGCGCTGCGCCCGCTGCCCGAGAAGTTCCACGGCCTGACCGACGTCGAGCAGCGCTACCGCCGGCGCTACCTCGACACCATCGTCAACGACGACTCGCGCGAGGTCTTCGTCAAGCGCGCCCGCATCATCTCGGCCATCCGCCGCTTCCTCGACGACCGCGGCTTCATCGAGGTCGAGACGCCCATCCTGCAGCCGCTCTACGGCGGCGCCATGGCGCGGCCCTTCGTCACGCACCACAACGAGCTCAAGCGCGACCTCTACCTGCGCATCGCCGTCGAGCTCTACCTGAAGCGCTGCATCATCGGCGGCATCGACCGCGTCTACGAGATCGGCCGCGACTTTCGCAACGAGGGCGTGAGCTTCAAGCACAATCCCGAGTTCACCATGCTCGAGACCTACGAGGCCTACGTCGACTACAACCACGTCATGACCATGGTCGAGGAGCTCGTCGGCGCGGCCGCCGAGGCCGTGGGCAGCCTGACGACGAACTTCCGCGGCCACGAGATCGACCTGCGGCCGCCGTGGCCGCGAGTCACCATGCGCCAGGCGATCCTCGACGCCTCGGGCATCGACATCGCCGCCGACGACACCCGCGACGTGGCCGGCCTGCAGGCAGCGGTCAAGGCGCACGGCCTCGAGGGCACGGTGCCGCTCGAGCCGACCTGGGGCCAGCAGGTCGACGAGCTGTTCAGCGTGACCGTCGAACCCGACCTGATCCAGCCGGTGTTCATCACCGAGTACCCGCTCGAGATCAGCCCGTTCGCCAAGAAGACCCCGCACGACCCGCGCTTCGTCGAGCGCTTCGAGGGCTTCATCGGCGGCATGGAGAGCTCCAACGCCTTCAGCGAGTTAAACGACGCCGACGACCAGCGCGAGCGCTTCCTCTCGCAGCTCGTTGCCTTCGACGCCGGCGACGAGGAGGCCCATCAGTTGGACGAGGAGTTCCTCGAGGCCATGGAGCACGGCATGCCGCCCACCGGCGGCATGGGCATGGGCATCGACCGCCTCATCATGGTGCTCACCGACTCGGCGTCGATCCGCGACGTCATCCTCTTCCCGGCGCTGCGCGGCTCGACCCCCTGACCGACCCGTTGCGGCCGGACCCCGTCACGGGGTCCCGTCATCGGCTCCGGCCGAGGCGGCCCGGCCGACGCGGCCCTGTCCCGGCCGACGCGACCCTGTCCCGGCCGACTCGTTTCGATCTGAGCCTGAACAGGTACAACCGAGGCTCCCACCCGGAACGTCACCCTGGCCGGTCCCCGCTCAGAACGCCGGCTTCTGGGAATCGGGTAACATAAGAGGGACCAACGAGAAGGAGCTACGCATGTTCGAGCGTTTCACCGAACGTGCCAGACAAGTTGTGGTGCTCGCCCAGGAAGAGGCGAGGGCGCTCAAGCACAACTACATCGGCACCGAGCACCTGCTGCTGGGCCTGCTTCGCGAAGAAGAAGGCGTGGCGGCGCGGGTGCTCGACTCTCTGCAGATCTCGACCGAAGAGGTGCGCGCCGCTGTCGTGCGCATCGTGGGCACCGGCGAAGAGGTCGCTACGGGCCAGATCCCGTTCACGCCGCGCGCCAAGAAGGTCCTCGAGCTGGCCCTTCGCGAGGCGCTGTCGCTCGGTCATAACTACATCGGCACCGAGCACATCCTCCTCGGCCTGATCCGCGAAGACGAAGGTGTGGCCGCTCGCATCCTGCTCGACCTCGACGCCGAGCCCGAGAAGATCCGCAACGAAGTCATGCGCACGCTGTCGGGCCCGACCCGGCGCGGCCAGACCGGCGGTCCCGAGAGCAAGAAGAACCCGAAGATGCTCGACCAGTTCGGGCGCAACCTCACCAAGCTCGCCGAAGAGGGCAAGCTCGACCCCTGCATCGGGCGGGACACCGAGATCGAGCGGGTCATGCAGATCCTCTCGCGGCGCACCAAGACCAACCCGGTGCTCATCGGCGAGCCCGGCGTCGGCAAGACGGCGGTGGTCGAAGGCTTCGCCCAGCGCATCGCCAGCAACGAGGTGCCCGAGCTGCTCAAGGCCAAGCAGGTCTACACGCTCGACCTCGCGGCCCTGGTGGCCGGCTCCAAGTACCGCGGCGAGTTCGAGGAGCGCCTCAAGAAGGTCATGAAGGAGATCCGC
>DATIYD010000444.1:0-6097 GCA_035517975.1 Thermoleophilia bacterium
GCGAGGTCGCGGCCGCCGAGACCCGGCATCACGTAGAAGCACAGCTCCATGCCGGCCTCGAGCACGCGGCGGCCGGCCGTCACGACCTGAGCCGCGGTGCAGCCCTTGTCGACCCGGGCCAGCACGGCATCCGATCCCGACTCCATGCCGATGTGCACCCGGGTGAGGCCGGCGCCGCGAAGCCCGGCGAGCTGGGCCGGGCGGCGGCGCGCCAGCGTCGCCGCCCGGCCGTAGGTCGTCACCTTGGTCACGCTGGGAAAGTCGCTGCGGACGCGCTCTATGACGGCGGCCAGAGTCGCCGGCGCGACCGCGCAGGGGTCGGCGTCCTGCAGGAACACCGAGCGCCCCCCGTCGCGCAGGAAGAGCGCGACCTGAAAGGCCTCGGGCGGCACGGCGCCGCCGTGCAGCGCGGCGGCCGGATCGCCGACCATGACATCGGCCGCGGCCCTCATCGCGGCGACGTCGGCGAGCACCTCGGCGCGTGTGCGCACCGAAGCCCGGCAGCCCTTGTAGACCGGGCAGAAGCGGCAGCGGTTCCAGCCGCAGTTGCGCACGACCCGCACGAGCAGGCTCGAGGCTTCGCTCGGCGGGCGGATGGGACCCTGTTCGAACGACGGACTCGTCATGCGTCCATCATGACGGCCGGTCCGGCGGCCCGGCAAGCGCGACGGGGTGAACTTAGCGGCGTACCGGCGGCTCGCCGGCCCGGCGGCTCGGCAGCACGGCGCGCACGACGAAGATCAGGCCCACGACGACGAGCAGCAGCGGCCAGACGTGCGCCACGACCGACCAGGGATGGTCGAAGCCGGCCAGCACGCCGAAACCGGCGAAGAACACGCCGAAGACGAGCGGCCAGAGATGAGCCCACCCCACCTGCACGCGACGGATCAGCCACGCGAGCGTGAGGCCGCAGCCCAGCCCGACCGCACTCAGGATCATCGGCGAACCGACGGCCCGGTCGGCGATCATGCCGAGCCCCATGCCGGCCAGGGCGAAGCCGGGCAGGTACACCCAGTAGAACGGCCGCCAGCCGGTCGCCAGGGCCAGCAGAAGCACCCCGGGCGTGAAGATCGCGACGCCGAGCAGCGAGATGCCGGTCATGATCAACACGAAGGTGAGGGCGCCCGCGGCCATGAGCAGGCCGCCAATCGCAAGCAGGACCCGGCGGCGGCGGCGCTCGCGCAGCTCGAGCCACCCAGCCGGTGGACCGTACTCCGTCTGCATCGGCGCCGCCTTGATCAGCGCGCGCAGCTCGGCCGCGCGCGCCTCGACCTCGTCGGCCAGCGGGTCGGCGGGCGGCTCGGCAAGCGAGCCGGCGGCCGGCGGCGCACCGCCGTGCATGTCATGCGTGTCGCTCATCACACCTCATTGTTCCCCGTGCGCCTCACTCGTAGTGGATGGCGTCGAGGATGTTGACCCGCGAGGCCCGGTGGGCCGGCAGCACGGCGGCCACCACCCCGACGATGGCGGCGACGATCAGGAACACGACGAGCTGTCCCCAGGGCACCGAGAAGGTGATGCCCTGCGAGGCCAGGCGCGTGGAGACCACGTAGGCGAACAGCACGCCGAGGATCGTGCCCAGGATGCCGCCGATCACCGAGGTGATGACGCTCTCGTAGCGCACGATACGCCTCATCTGCCGGCGCGTGGTGCCGATGGCGCGCAGCATGCCGATCTCGCGGGTGCGCTCATAGACCGACAGCACGAGGGTGTTGACGATGCCGAAGATCGAGATGATGACGCTCACGGCGAGCAGCGCGTAGATCAGCGTCAGGAGCTGGTCGACCTGCTTCTTCACCGACGCGGTGTACTCGGCCTTGGTCTGCACCTTGGTCGTCGGGAACGAGGTCAGCGCGCTGGTGACGGCCGCCTTGGTCTGGTCGGGGTTCGCGCTCGTCGTGGCGATGATGTAGAGCGGGTCGCGCTGGTCCGACGGCACGAGCCGGTCGAAGGCGCTCTGGGCCACCGTGAAGCCGGTCAGGAGCGTCGGGTCGCGGTACTCGCCGATCACCGTGAAGCGGTGCTCGGCGCCGGCCTGACCGAGCGCCACGAAGCTCTTGCCCTTCGAGAGGTCGTACTTGGCGGCGAACTGCTCCTCGACCAGGGCGGCGTTGTCGGTGAGGTGGCCGAGAAGCGCGGCGGAGCCGCCCTTCAGCCAGTGAAAGTGCCACATGGGGCCGAACGTGACCGGGTCGACCGCCGTGAAGGCCGTCGTGCCCCGACCGTCGATCTTCGCCGTCGCCGTGTAGATACCGGTGGCCTGGTCGACGTTCGGCACCGCCTTCACGGCATCGAGGGCCGCGGCGGGGAACGACCCTCCGCCGGTGCCGCTCACGACGATCTGGGCATTGACCGACTGGTCGATGGCGCTCACGAACGAGGTCTTGAAGCCTTGCGCGAACACCGCCACGAAGACCACGACGGCAAGGCCGATCATGAGGGCCGCCGCGGTGGCCGCCGTGCGTGCCGGGTTGCGCGTGGCGTTCTCGCGGGCCAGGCGGCCGGCGCTGCCGGCGAAGCGGGCGGCCGGCCAGCCGAGCACGCTGGCCAGGGGCCGCACGATGTGCTTGGCGACCATGGCCACGGCCACGAAGATCAGCACGGCGCCGAGAGCCATCTCCAGCAGGCGACTCGAGGTCGGACCGTGCACGAACATGCCGGCCGCCAGGGCGGCGGCGCCGACCACGGCCGCGAGAACGGCGATGAACGCGCTGTAGCGGCTGACCGCCGACGGAGGCAGCGTCGCGCCCTCGTGCAGGGCGGCGACCGGCGGCACGCGTGTCGCCCGCAGCGCCGGTCCGAGCGCGGCAACGAGCGCCACGCCGATTCCGACCACGAGCGACACGATGATCGTCCGCGGCGCCAGAGCGATGCCGGAGGTCGGGATGTCGGCGCCGACCGCGTGGAAGAGCGCGTTGATGCCCTTGGCGATGCCGATGCCGGCGGCGATGCCGAGCAGCGAGGCGATGAGGCCGAGCGCGCCGGCTTCGCCGATCACGCTGGCCAGCACCTGGCGGCGCGTGGCGCCCAGGGAGCGCAGCATCGCAAACTCGCGGATGCGCTGGGCGACGGTGATCGAGAAGGCATTGAAGATGATGAAGGCCCCGACGATGACCGCGACGCCGCCGAAGGCGAGCAGGATCGTGCGCAGCACGCTGCCGATGGCGTCGCTGATCGCCTTGGTGTTGTCGGCCACGCTCTGGGCCGAGGTCTTGACGTCGGCGTAGTGCGGCAGCGCCGCCTTGAGCCGCGCCGCCAGCGTGTCGGGCGTCACGCCGGGCTCGGCGGCCACCTCGATGGTCGAGTACTGGCCCTCGAGGTTGTACCAGCGCTGGGCGTCGGCCAGCGTCGTCGCGACGAGGGTGGCGCCGCCGATCGAGGTGGAGTCGCCGAAGTTGAAGATGCCGGCGATGGTGACCGGCTGCACACCCTGCTCGGTGCCGAGGCCGATCTGGTCGCCCACGTGCAGGTGCTTGTCGGAGGCCAGCTTGGTGTTGACGGCGACCGTGCCGTCCTGGCTGGGCCGCGCGCCGGCCACGTAGGTCGACCGGCTGAAGCGCTGGGGTGAGGTCGAAAAGACCAGGGTCGGCGCGCCGTTCGTCGACACGGCCTTGCCGTTGACGACCACGGCGCCGCTGCCCTCGACCGTGCCGGCCGCGGCGGCGACCCCGCTCACGGCCTTCACCTGGTCGAGCATCGCGACCGGCAGCGAGCCGCCGCCCTGGAACAGGCTGTTCCCGAATGCCGCCTTGCGCGTGATGTTCACGTCGGTACCGACCGCCGCCTTCTCGAAGATGTTGTGGAAGCCGTTGTCGATCTGGTCGGTGATCACGTAGGTGCCGGCGATCATGGCGACACCCAGCACGATGGCCAGCATGGTGAGGACGGTGCGGAGCTTGCGACTCCACAGGTCGCGCAGCGCGAGACGGATCATTGGGCCGCCTGGTCGCCGTCGCGCGAGCCGGCCTCGAGCGACTTGATGGTGTCGTAGATCTCGTCGCGGTTCATGCGGCCGCAGTCGAGCTCGATGCGACCGTCCTGCAGGAACACGATGCGGTCGGCCACGGTCGCGGCGTGCGCGTCGTGGGTGACCATGACGATGGTCTGGCCGAATTCCTCGGCCGAGCGACGCAGCAGGGCGAGCACCTCGTCGCCGGTCTTGGAGTCGAGGTTGCCGGTCGGCTCGTCGGCGAAGATCACGACGGGCCGGCTGACCAGCGCGCGCGCGATCGCGACGCGCTGCTGCTGGCCGCCGGACAGCTCGGACGGGCGATGATCGAGGCGATCGCCCAGGTCGACCGCGTCCACGAGGGTATCGAGCCAGCCGTCGTCGAGCTTGCGCCCGGCGATCGTCATCGGCAGCACCAGGTTCTCGCGCGCCGTCAGCATGGGCAGCAGGTTGAAAGTCTGGAAGATGAAGCCGATCTTGTCGCGGCGCAACTGGGTGAGCTGGCGCTCCTTGAGCTCGGTGATCTGGACGCCGTCGATCCACACGGCGCCGCTCGTCGGCTCGTCGAGGCCGGCCATGACGTGCATGAGCGTCGACTTGCCCGAACCCGAAGGACCCATGATCGCGGTGTAGCGCCCGCGCGCGAGGTCGATCGAGATGCCCCGCAGCGCGTCGACGGCGGCGTCGCCGGTGCCGTACCGACGCGTCAGGTCGCGCGCCGCCACGACCGCGCCGCTGCCGTCGCCGGTCGCCTGCGGTCGTTCGCAGGCCTCCGGGACGACCTCGAGACCCTGCTCACGAACGTCGTTCATGTACGCGCCTCCCTGCGGCCGAGGGCGCGTCCGTTCGAGGGCACGCGCCGCGCCGCGTTCTTGTCACGGTCCTCAGGGACATTACCCGGCGCCGGTCGTTTCGGTCGTCACCCGGAAGTGGGAACCTGTGGTGTCACTGCGGGGGTAGTGCCGGCTGGCGCGCCATGCCGCGGGCGAGCGACATCGTGAGCTCGCCCAGGCGCTGGGTGTAGCTGCCCATCTCGTTGTCGTACCAGCCGAAGACCTTGACGTGGGTCAGCGGCACGCGCACGGTGCGGCGCGCTCCCGGGGCGCCGTCGCAGTCGGGCACGGCGAGATCGATGAAGCCGGTCCGCGTGTGCGTCTCGACGCCCTCGATCACGACGGCCGCGTTCTCGCCCAGCATGTCCGCCGACACGTTCTGCTCGTCGCTGTAGGTGAGCAGGCCGCGCGCCGCGCCACGGGCCGCCTCTTGGTAGATGGCATTGATGGCCTCGCGCTCGATGACCACGGTGTCGTCGGACAGTTCCTCGTTCTGGAAGGTCACGTTGAGGATGATCAGGCTCACGCTGCCCGTGGGGATGCGCACCGAGTCGGCCATGAAGCCGATGCGGGCGATCTCGGGCATGACCTGCTCGAGGGTGGCCGCGGCGTTGGTCGAGGTGAGCACGACGTTGCCCAGCGCGCCGCGGCTCTTGCGCAGGTCGCCGGCGCCCGCACCCGGCACGGCGTCGAGCACGGGTTGCGAGTTGGTGGCGGCGTGCACCGTGCTCATGCCGGCGGTGATCATGTTGCGCGTGAGGTCGCGCTCGAGCAGGGGCCGCATCATGTGGGCGAGGGCGGTGGTCGTGCACGACGCCGCCGAGACCAGGCGGTGTCTCGTGACGTCGAACTGGTAGTCGTTGATGCCGTGGATGAGGATGGCGGCGTCGTCGGGCAGTCCCTCGACCTTGAGCTTGAAGGGGGAGCTCACGACGACCAGGCGGGCGCCGGCGGCCAGATGACCGCGCAGCGAGCCCCTGGGCGCGTCGGGCTCGGCGTGGGGGTCGCGGAAGCGCCCGGTGCACTCGACCACGACGGCGGCGCCGTAGTCGCGCCAGGGGATGTCCTTGGGATCGCGCGCCTCGCGCAGGACGACGATCTCCTTGCCGTAGGCGCCGATCAGGCCGCGCTGCTCATCGACCACGTGCAGGTCGCGCGCGCCGGCCTGCCCGTGCAGGTAGCGGTGCAGCGGACCGTAGGTGCTGTCCTTGGCGATGTACTGGACGACCGCCTCGAGCGAGGTGCCGACCGGCCGGCCGACGTTGACCACGAGCCGGTCGAACTCGTCGTGGGCGAGGTGGTACCACAGCACGAG
>DATIYD010000445.1:0-2664 GCA_035517975.1 Thermoleophilia bacterium
TGGAAGATCCAGGTCTTGCCGTCGGGGGAGTGTGACCAGCTCGTGGCAAGCCCCGGCACCGGCTGCAGATCGCTTGCCCGAAAGCCGACCAGGAAATCGTAGTTTAGGCTGAAGATCTCAAGGGCGGATGACTCATAGCCAATGAAGGGGTTTAAGTTGTCGGGTTCGGCCGTCCAGCCGACGTGCAGCGTGACGCCGCCTGTGGCCGGCGCCGGCGACTGGCTGGTTGCAAGCGAGCCAACGACCCCCCAAAACGCTCCGGCTGCTAGGACAGTAGCGACCAACGAAAGGCCGATCACAAGCAAACGACGTGTGCGCCTCATGACACTCCCCCCAGCTCCTCGATCCGATTGGCCGGGCCGCCGTGTCCGGCCCATCTGATCCCCGCACTTTCCGCTGTCGACGTTAGAATGGGGCGGGGTTCTGTCAAGGGCGATAAATGCGCAGATGAGGAGCTCCCGTTGGGTGACGAGTCGCAGCAGGAGGCGGGACCGCATCGCGCCACGCCGCGACCTGAGGCAGGCGCATTGGATGCGACACGCCCGCGCCGCCGTGGACGGCCGCGACAGTCACCGGATCCCGAGCTCCCACCGGAGCAGTGGCTGGACGGCCTGTCGCCCACAGCGATCCATATCGCCGAGGTGGCGCGTCGCCTGCTCATCGACGAGGGCTTTGAGGCTGTCACGATCGAAAACGTGGCACTTGCGGCCAATGTCGATCCGACCACCGTGCGTCGCCAGTTCATCAGCAAGGCCGGCCTCGTCTGGGCGGTTTGGGACCGCCTCGAGATAGAGCCGTGGGCCAAGCTCGTGGAGCACGTGCGCGGCCTGCACTCGACAGACGAGCGTCTGCGCACCTACATCGGCGGCCTGGGCGAGCTCATCGCCGACCCTCGCACAGCTCTGGGGATATCGGAGGTGCTCTCTCACGGCCTACGTGATCCCGTCGTCCAAGAGAAGCTGGCCCTCGATTATCAGATCGCCCGGGACGGCACGCTGCAACTGATCGGTCTCGAGCCCGCAGACGATCGAGAGAGGCAACGCCTCGAGACTCTCGTGAGCCTCATCGTTTCGGTCATCGACGGACTTGCCCTGCAGGTGGCCGCGGCGCCTGCAGCCGTCGACCGTGACGCCGTGTTTACGCTGCTAGCCGACATGGTCGCGACCTACCTCGACACCGACAAGCCCATCGGCTGACCCTCGCGCAGCGTAGTCGCCTCCTGCGCTGGGGCTCTCTGCCCCGGGTCGACACGGCTGCCCGTGTCCCGTGCGGCGCGACGCTTCTTCGCCCGTCAGGTGTGGCCGGCCGTCGTTGCCACGCCTGACTCAACGATATGTCGATGCCCGGATTCGGCAGCACGTGGCGACGCCACTGACCCTCTGACGCTGCATGCACGATCTGCGGCTTCGCAACGTCTGGTTAATGGTATTAGCGATTGACAGTGTCGTTTACCAAAGATACAGTACTTTACCTTCCACAACGCACTTCCGCCCGAAGGAGAGCCCGGTGAGAGATCAACATGGACGCGGGCGCAGACCGCCTCATGAGTCCCCTCGCGAGTCTCGCCTGGCGTTTCTGGCGGAGCACCACCTGGCCATCTTGGCGGAGCATCGGCTGAGCCATCGCGAGCGGCGGCGCCTGGAGACGAGGGAGGAGATCTTGCAGGCTGCTCGTGAGGTCTTCGCCGAGACGGGCGGAATCGACGTCTCGCTGAGCGAGATCGCCCGGCGACTAGGTTTCACGCCCGCGGCGCTCTACAAGTACTTCGACAGCAAGGACGACCTCATCGGGGCCGTTGCCGAGCGCGCCATGGCTGGCCTTTCGGAGGCCCTCTCGCGCGTGTCGACTGCGCTGCCACCGGACGAGCGTGCGGTCGAGATCGGCATGGCCTATCTCGATTTCGCGCGAGCCAACCCCTACGACATCGCGATCGTGGCGCTCCATGAGTCACTGGAGATGACTCACGCCGGCGGTCATGCCGGTCTCGAGGAGATCGTCATGGGTGTCTTTCGCGACGGCGTGGCCCAAGGCGTCTTTCATGCCTCTTCCGACGAGGACATCGCCCTCATGGTCTACGGCGCCTGGTCGTTCGTGCACGGCATGGCCGTGCTGCTCTCACGCCAGCCTCCTCATCTGGTCAAGCAGTTGCGACCTGCCCGGCAGCGCCAGCTCTTGCAGGCCTTTGTCACGGGCCTGAAAGGCACGTGGGCCGTGGCATCGGGGTCGGGGACGGGCGAAGAAGCTGGAGCATCCGATGTTCGCCGTTGACCGGCGCACCAAGCTGCTCACCCTCGGGGCGATGTGCTTTGCCCTCTTCATGGCGATGCTCGACAACACCGTGGTCAACGTCGCCCTGCCGAACATCCAGAGGCACCTAGGCTCGGGTGTCTCGGGTCTGCAGTGGATCATCGACGCCTACACCCTGGTTTTTGCCAGCCTCATGCTCAGCGGCGGGACGCTGGGCGACATCTTCGGCCGCAAGCGCTTCTTCCTGATCTGCATTTCTCTATTCACATTGAGTTCGGTTTTCTGCGGGACCGCTCCCAGCCTGGCCCTTCTGATTCTGTTCCGGGTGATCCAGGGCGCGGGCGGCGGCGGGCTTCAGCCCATGGCTCAGGCCATACTCGCTGATGTTTTTCCGCCGCAGAAGCGCGGCCTTGCCTT
>DATIYD010000446.1:0-4439 GCA_035517975.1 Thermoleophilia bacterium
GGGGGCCGCCTACTCGGTCACGATCGCGCCACTCTCCGCCGCCGACCTCGTCCCGCGCTTCGACGACTCGTCGCCGATCGGTCCCGAGGCGCCCGGCGTGGCCGTCTGTCGCATCGACGCCGTGGGCGTCTGGGGCCGGGCGCGACGCACGGTCCACGTGGTGGCGCTCTCGACGCCCGACGCGCTGCCGCGCGGCCTCGTGGTCGGGGCGACCGCCACCGCCCGGGCGCCGCTCGAGCTCACCGGGTGTGGCCTGTACGCGGGCGGCGACGTCGACGGACGCGAGTGGATCACCCTGTCCACGCCGGCCGGGCCGACCGGTGACCCCATGTCGGCGCCCGATCTCGCCTACGGCGGGCTGTTCCCAGCGGCCGGCGTTCACGCGATCGGGCATATCACCGCCGGCGGCGCAGACGAGCACGCGAGCGGCGTCGCGCCGGCCGTCGACACCGACGCCGACACGGGCACGCCGCCGCCGCCAGAGCTCGTGGCGGCGCCCGGCCCGGCCACGCTCGGTGGTCTCTCGGCCCACGCCTCCGACCCCGTCGCCGCGCTTCAGGGCGCGACCCTCGACCTCGGCCTGCTCGACCGGTCGGCTCCGCCGCCGGCCGCCCCGGCGCTGCTGCCGGCCGGCGGCCGCATCTACCTGCTCGATCTCCCGAGCGGGCCGCTCGCCGTCACCGGCGAGCGGCCCGCGCCACCGGCGGCCTGTCCGGTGACGATCGTCGTGGTCGGCGACGCCACCATCGACGGGGCGGCCGGTGCCGCGCTCACCGGCGCCCTCGTGGTCACCGGCACGCTCACCGTGCGGGCGCCGCTGCGCGTCGACGGAGGCCTGTACGCGGGCGCCCTGGTGGTCGACGCGCCGCTCACGCTGCGCTTCACCGGAGCCGAGTCGGCGCCGGGCAGCGCCGACCTGCGCGACGTGTCGTGGCGGCAATGAACGGTGGCCGGCCGCCGTCGCCGCGGGCCGGTTCGCCGGAGCCCGCGCGGGCCATCCCGACCCTCGTTCGCGCGCGTGCAGCGATCTTTGACCTAAAGCGTCGCGCGGAACGTGCCGACAAACTGCCTGAACAACTGAGGCGAACGGGGTAGGTCATGGCGAAGAACGGAATGCGTGTGGGTCTCGACCTGGAGCAGTCCTCCATCGCTGCCGTCCAGGTCAAGCCCGGAAAGCAGCACAACGTGCTGACGCATGCTGCGATCCGCGGACTTCCCGAGGGACTCGTGTTCGAAGGCGAGGTCGTCGACGGCGACGCCCTGGCCAACGAACTCAAAGTCCTCTGGAAAGAGGGCGGATTCGCGAGCAAGAGCGTCGAGCTCGGAGTAGCGAACCAGAAGATCGTCGTCCGCACGATGGAGTTCCCGCAGATCGACGAAAAGGAGCTGCGGGCCGCGATCGAGTTCCAGGCCCAGGAGCACATCCCCATCCCGGTCGAGGAGGCCATCCTCGACTACAAGGTGCTCTCCACCCACGCGGCCGACGACGGCAGCATCAAGCAGCGCATCCTGCTGGTCGCGGCGCAGCGTGAGATGGTGCGCCAGTTCGTGAACGTGGCCAAGAAGGCCGGTCTCGTCATCACCGGGATCGACCTGCAGGCCTTCGCCATGATCCGGGCGCTCGCGCCCAAGCCCAGCTTCATCGATCAGGGCGCGCCCAACGGCAACGGTTCCGAGGTCGTCGGCCTCGTCAACATGGGCGGCGGCATCACGAACCTGGTCATCGCCGCGGGCGGCGTCACGCAGTTCACGCGCGTGATCAACCTCGGCGCCGAGATCCTCACCCAGGCGCTCGTGCAGCACCGCGCGGTCTCCTTCGAAGAGGCCGAGGCGCTGCGCATCCAGGTCGGCGTCAGCGGCGAGCAGCCCGATCAGCCGGGCGATCTCACGCCCGAGACGCAGCAGGAGATCCACCAGACCCTCGAGCAGGCCTGCGAGCCGTTCTCCGACGAGCTGCGCCGCTCGATCGACTACTACCACACCCAGGAGCACACGGGCGAGATCTCCCGGCTCGTGCTCACCGGCGACGGTGCGCTCACCCGCAACATCGCATACTGCCTTTCGCAGGGCCTGCATCTCCCCGTCGAGATCGGCAACCCTCTGCGTGAGGTCGGCGAGAACAAGACCAAACTGACCGAAGTCCAGCTCGAGTGGATGGCGCCGCGCCTCGCGATCGCCATCGGGCTGGCGCTCGACGACGAGGGGTAGGCCGCGATGACTCGCATCAACCTTCTGCCTCCCGAAGAACGATCAAGGGCTGCGCGCGAGCAGGGTCTCCTGCTGGCCATCATCGGGCTCGTCCTCCTGGTGGTGGCCCTCGGCGCGGTCTACTTCATGTCGTTCCGGCAGGTGAATGCCAAGCAGGCCCAGATCAACGACGTGTCGGCGCAGATCGACGTCGCCAACGTCCAGCTCGCGCAGCTCAAGCCGTATCAGACCATGCAGATCCAGCGCCAGGCGATGAACCTGACCGCCGCGCAGATCCTGAACGCGCGGGTGATCATGTCGAACATCCTCGAAGAGGTCAGCCTGCTGCTGCCCTCGGGCGTGTCGCTGCAGAGCATGACCGTGACGGTCCCGCCCTATATGACGGCCGGCTCGACCGATGCCGCTGCCGCGGGCGCCGCGACTGCCGTGGGCACTGACCTGTCGATGAGCGGCACCGCCGACGCAAGCTCGGTCTACGAGGCGAACAACCTCGTCGCCACCCTGCTCACGCAACTCGGCCTCATGCCGCAGCTCATGGGGATCAAGCTCACGTCGGCGGTAGCCACCGCCGGGACCGTCCCCGTGGGCTTCACGATCACCGCCAACCTGCGACCCTTCGCAACGACGCCGCCCCTGGCTCCCGCGGCGCCGACGATCACCATGGGAGGTGGGCAGTGATGAAGCTGCGCGGCCGAGAGCTCTACATCATCGTGGGCGTTCTCGCGGTGGTGGTCGGTGCCTTGTGGTACTTCTTCCTCTTCAGCCCTGAGCAGAAGAAGCTCGCCGACCTGAACACCCAGTACGTCGCCCAGCAGAACACGCTGCAGCAGACGCAGATGCAGATCCACCAGCTCGAACTGCTGAAGAAGACGGCGCCCCAGGCCGAGGCCGACCTCATCAAGCTCCATCAGGTCATGCCGGCCGAGGCAGCGATCCCGTCGTTCATCGTCGGACTGACCAAGACGGCCCAGGCCTCGGGTCTCGTGATGATCGGGGTCACCCCGCAGGCGACGGCGGCCGGCGTGCCGTTCTCGCTGCAGCCCATCCAGCTCGAGTTCGACGGCCGCTACTTCGACGCCGAGGACTTCCTCTACCGGCTCGAGAACTACGTCAACTTGCGGAACGGGCAGTTCCTCGTCACCGGGCGCATGTTCTCGGTGGTCGGCCTCACGCTCACCAAGAGCACGAAGCTGGACTACCCCGACCTCGACATCAAGGTGACGGTCAACGGGTACCAGTGGACTCCCACCGGGGCTACCACGGCGCTGGCAGGTGCGCAATGATGATGATCAACAGGTCCAATGTCGTGCTCGTGATCGTGGTGGTCGCGGCTCTCGCCGTCGCCTCGGTGGTGGCGGTCCACGGCCACGGCGCTCCGGCGAGCGCCCTCGCGACCACGGCCATCGACAACCCGGCCGCGGCCGGTCTGGCCGACACCACGACGGCGAGCTCCTCGACCGGCGGCGCCGCGAGCGCCGTCGACCCCGCCAAGCAGGAGCCGACGCTCGACCAGTTCAAGAGCCGCGATCCGTTCATCCAGACGACCTCGGCTCCGGTCGCTTCCGGCGGCGCGACGTCGCCGACCAGCAGCCCCACGGCCGAGCCTTCGCCGGTGGCCGCCGACATCGCCGTCAAGACGGGCACGATCGGCGCTACGTACCACGATCAGCAGGTCGGCGACAAGCTGCCGCCGGTCCAGTCGGTCCTCGAGGTAAAGGAGATCAAGTCGGGCGGCGTCACGTTCGAGCTGCTCGGCAACTACACGGTGGGCGCCAACAGCACCCAGAAGACCTTCGAGGTCACGCAGTTGAACACGCCCGTCGTGGTCAAGCTGGTCAGCGGATCGAAGGAGACCGAGTACACCGTCACGGTGCTGCAGCTCATCTACAGCAACCAGGGTTCGGGTTCCGGCAGTGGCTCGGGTTCGGGTTCGGGCTCCGGCTCGAGCGGCAGCACCGGTTCGAGCGGCAGCACCGGTTCGAGCTCCTACGCGGGCCACAGCATCAAAGCCCTGAGCGTCGAGACCACAAACGGTGTGCCGAGCGCGACCATCGTGGTCGACGGCACCACCTACGCCGCCCGCAAGGTCGGAGCGGTCATCTCGACCTCGTGGGGCCAGGTCAAGATCGTCGGCATCAACGGTCCGGCGCAGACCGTGACCGTGCTGCACGGCGACGCGCAGGTCACCTTGCGTGTCGGGCAGTCGGTGAGCAAGTAGGCCGACTCGCGCC
>DATIYD010000447.1:0-4456 GCA_035517975.1 Thermoleophilia bacterium
TCTTCGCAGAACCGTACGCCGTCTTCCAGGCTGCTCATGGGCGGCTCGGGCACGCACTTGCCGTAGACGCCCACTTCGATGCCGGCGTCGATCAGCGGGCGCTCGACGGTCTCGACCATGCCGCTCTCGACCACGCCGGGGTCGGTCATGATGAGCGCCTTCCTGGCGCGCAGGTTCGACACCTCGGCGCCGATCCTGGTGATCGCGTCGACGCCGGTCAGGATCGACTTCGGTGTCCGGTGCACGCGAATCTTCATGTCCATGGCGCTCTCTCCTTCGCTTGGGTGATCTCGCGCGTGTCGCGCCGGCCGCAAGGCCGGCGCCACGCTCGTGGTCGCTTCCTGTCTTGCCTGCTCGTCGTTCCTCGACCCCGCCGGGTCGTCAGACCTTCTTCACTGCCGGTTCGCGGCGCCGCAGCCAGCCCTCGCCCTTGAGTGCCTTGAGATCGTCGACCACGGCGTCGCGAAAGCGCGGGTCGGCGATGTCGAGCAGGGCGAAGGCGCGGTCGCGCAGCGTGCGGCCCTTGAGCTTGGCGACGCCGAACTCGGTGACCACATAGTCGACGTCGGCACGCATGGTGGTGACGGCCGCGCCGGCGCTGATGTCGGCCACGATGCGCGAGACCTCACCGCGCTTGGCGGTCGCCGGCAGGGCGATGATCGACTTGCCGCCCTTGCTGCGCGCCGCGCCGCGCACGAAGTCGACCTGGCCGCCGATGCCGGTGAACTGCAGCGGTCCCATGGAATCGGCCACGACCTGGCCCATGAGGTCGATCTGGATCGCCGAGTTGATGGCGACCACGTTGTCGTTCTCGCCGATCACGTAGGGGTCGTTGACGTAACTCACCGGGAACATGTTGACGGCCGGGTTGTCGTCGACGAAGTCGTAGAGGCGGCGCGTGCCCATGAGGAAGTTGGCCACCATCTTGTCGCGGTCGAGGGTCTTGCGTGCGTTGGTGATCACGCCCTCGTCGTAGAGGTCGACCACGCCCTCGCTGAACATCTCGGTGTGGATGCCGAGGTCGTTCTTCTCGTGCAGGAACAGCAGCACGGCGTCGGGGATGCCGCCGATGCCGAGCTGCAGGCAGGAGCCGTCGTCGACGAGGCTCGCGATGTGCCTGCCGATGGCCTCTTCGACCGGTCCGATCTTCGGTGGCTGCAGCTCGAGGATGGCGGCGTCGCTCTCGACCACGATGTCGATGTCGCTCACGTGGATGAACGAGTCGCCGTGGGTCCGGGGCATGTTGGGGTTCACCAGCGCGATGACGGTCTTGGCCACCGAGGCGGCCGGCTTGGTGTAGTCGACCGAGATGCCGAACGAACACCAGCCGTGCTTGTCGGGCGGCGAGACCTGGGCCAGCACGACGTCGGGCGGCAGGTAGCCGCCCGTGAACAGGCCGGGGATCTCGTGGAAGAAGACCGGCGTGTAGTCGCCGCGGCCGTTGGCCACCGCGTCGCGCGTGCTCGCGCCGACGAACAGGGAGTTGTGGAAGAAGCTCTCGGCGTACTCGGGCTTGGCGTACTCGCCGTGGCCCATGGCCACCATGTGGACGATCTCGACGTCGCGCAGCTCGGGCGCGCGGCGCACCAGGGCGTCGACAAGCTCGACGGGCTCGCCGCAGGCGTGGGCGAAGACCACCCGGTCGCCCGACCGCACGACCCCGAGCGCCTCGTCGGCGGTCGTCAGCTTCTTGGCGTAGTCGGCCTTCCAGTCCATGTGCCTCACGTCTCCTTGCCGGTAGAGAGCCTGCGCTTGATGGCGGCGGCGAGCTCGCTGGGCTCGAGGAGCCTGCCGTCGAGGTGGCGCCCGGCGACCACGAGGACGTCGGGCGTCGCGCCGGCGAGCTGCTGCCCGGCGGCGCACGATCGCGAGCAGCCCGAGATGTCGATCTCGACGTCGAGCGCGGCGAGCGCCGGGTCGGCGCGCAGCTCGTCGGCCAGCGCGACGCGGTCGATCACCGGGTTGCAGCCCCCGCAGAACACGATGCGCACGAGCGCTCCGCCTGTTCCTGGTCCGCCGCGGCCACTCAGACGCTCGCCGGCTTGCGCAGCCGCGCCTTGAGGGCGTCGACGGGCTTGCCCACGCCGGCGAGCTCCCTGGCGAGCTCCTTCTTGTGCTCCATGTTCGACTGGCGCGCGATCATGATGCGCTGCGCCTGTGGCGAGCCGGCGCCGTGCATCGACTCGGTGCGGTAGCCGACCGCCGCCGTGCCCAGGGTGATGTTCTCGACCAGGCGCATGATGCGCATGCGGTCGATCGTCGGCGTGTCACACTGGCCCGCCAGAAGCTTCTCGACCCACGGGCCGGTCTTCTCGGCGAAGAGGTCCTGGGCGGAGGGCATGGTGACCATGAGGCCGCCGGCGATGTCCTCGGCGAGGCGCGCGATCTCGTAGGGGAAGCGGGTCACGTTCTGCTTGCAGACGTTGGCCAGCAGCATGTCGATCTGGTAGTTGCCGGCCGGCATCCTGACGCCCTCGGCCGAGCAGGCGATGCCGCAGCTGAACAGCGTCTCGTTCAGGTGGGTCATCTCGATGATCTTGTCCTTGACGTGGCTGGCCTTGGCGGCGCCGTTGTACTCGGCCGCGAGGGCGGTGGCGCCGATCAGCACGTCGCCCACGCCGACCTTGCAGCCGCCGTAGCTCTGGCGATGGAAGCCGGCGAAGCGTTCGACGAGAGCACCTGAGAACTCGATCTCGCCGGCCATGTAGACACGCTCCCAGGGCACGAAGACGTCGTCGAAGACCATGAGGGCCTCGTGGCCGCCGAAGCGCGCGTTGCCGACGTCGAGCTCGTTCTCCTCGACCTTGCGCGTGTCGCAGCTCTGGCGGCCGTAGACGTAGAAGATGCCGGGCGCGTTGGCCGGCGTCGAGAACGAGACGGCGTAGTCCTCGTCGCCTTCGCGCATGGCGACCGTCGGCATGACGAGGATCTCGTGCGAGTTGCAGGCGCCGGTCTGGTGGGCCTTGGCGCCGCGCACGACGATGCCGTCGTCGCGGCGCTCGACGATGTGCAGGTACAGGTCGGGGTCGGCCTGCTGCGAGGGCGACTTGCCGCGGTCGCCCTTGACGTCGGTCATGGCGCCGTCGGCGACGAGGTCTTCATCCTGCAGGAACTGCACGTAGGTGCGGAAGCGCTCGTGGTAGTCGGTGCCCCTGGCCTGGTCGGTCTCCCAGGTGACCGACCACAGCGCGTTGATGGCGTCCATGCCCACGCAGCGCTGGAAGCACGAGCCCGTCTTCTGGCCGAGCAGGCGCTGCATCTTGACCTTCTTGACGAGGTCGTCGGTCGACTGGTGGATGTGGGTGAAGCGGTTGATACGCTTGCCGGTCAGGTGGCTCGTGGCCGTCATCAGCTCTTCGTATTCGGGCTTGGCGGCGAGCTCGTAGGTCATGGCGATGCAGTTCAGCGAGGGCTTGATCACGGGATGGTTGACGTAGTCGTCGAGCCTCTCGCCGAAGAGGTAGATCTCGAGGTCGAGGTCGGCGATGCTCTGGACGAAGTCCTCGGGTGTGCGAAGTGCCATGGTGCCTGCTCCTTCCTGGCGCGAGCGAGCTCGAGCGGGTCAGACCTTCCGGGGACCCGCGGCCACCGGCGCGCGGCGCCGGGGGCGGGCAGAAGACGTGCGAGACATGCTGGTGACCATCGTGGCTTGTCCCCATGATACGGCCTCGCGCACGCTCGCGCTTCGGCACTATGGGCGAAAAAGCGGCACGAGTGGGGGTGTCGGATTGGCCATGCTGAACAAAACGGACGCCGGGGAGATCGCGCGCCGCCGGCGGCAGGGGGAGAGACGGCCGGGCGGCGGCGCGGCCCCCGCCCGCCGGCCGCCCCGGCAGTTTGTACGAAAAGCGCCGCTCGACGTCTGTCGGTTTTGTCCGCCGTGGCCAGCCTTGCCCGGCCAAGTTTGTCATTCTTGGCACATGGGCGGACGCTGCCGCTCGCAAGGCCCGACGTATACTCGCGACGTCATCGGACCCCGATCAAGGCTACGAGCCAGCGCTCGTCGGGAGGTTGTCCAGCCGCACTACCTCGTCTCCGGTCGCACGCCGTTCGCGCCGCCAGGCGCCGCGGCACGGCCGTCGTCACCGTAATCGACCGTTTCCGTCTGGAGGGCACAAGTGAGCGTGGTTACCGCACCGAAGACCAAGTACGTGAAGAAGCTCATGGCCGACGTCGTGGCCAAGAACCAGGGTGAGGTCGAGTTCCATCAGGCAGTGATGGAAGTCGCCGAGTCGCTCGAGCTCGTGCTCGATCGTCATCCCAAGTATCGCGAGGCCAAGATCCTCGAGCGCATCATCGAGCCCGAGCGCGTCATCATGTTCCGCGTACCCTGGGTCGACGACAAGGGTCAGGTCCAGATCCAGAAGGGCTATCGCATCGAGATGAACAGCGCGATCGGCCCCTACAAGGGCGGCCTGCGCTTCCATCCGACCGTCTACCTCGGCATGCTCAAGTT
>DATIYD010000448.1:0-3404 GCA_035517975.1 Thermoleophilia bacterium
GTCGAAGAAGCGCGGCTGCGCCTCATCGGTGGCGCCGTCGGCGCCGCCGGCTTCGTCGCCGCTGGATGCGCCGCCGGCTTGGGCTTCGTCGGCGCTGGAGGCGCTGGAGGCGCCGTCGGCTTGGGCTTCGTCGGCGCTGGAAGCGCCGTCGGCGCCGGTCGCTTCGTCGGCGCCGGGCTCGGTGGTCTCGGGTGTCGGTCGCTTGTCAGTCATGGTCCGAAGGCGGAGCGGTCGCGTGCCGGCTCGGCGCCGGCGTGCTTCCCGGGGGTCCGCATCGTCCCTACAAGGTTAACACCACCGTGACGGTGGCACCGCCTGTCGCCGACGAGGTCCGAGGTTCGAGGCGCTCCGACAAAGGGAGCGGCCTCGAGCCAGAAAGGGGGCGGGGGCGCCTGCGGCGCCCCCGTCCCCTCGTTTCACTCAGCCGCTCGACTACGTCGGCAACGCTCAGGCATGCGCGGCTTCGCTGCGCGCCTAGTCCATGAACTTGCCGCGCGCCGTGTAGGTGGTGTGCAGCAGCTTGTGGCTCTTGTGGCCGCAGGGGCCGTCGGTCAGGAACTCGGCGTAGGTCTGCAGCACGGCCGGGTTCTCGTGCGACTTGCGCACCGCGTACGAGCTGTCCTCGGCGTAGATCACCTTGGCGCGGGCGGCGCGGATGGCGTCGCTGGTCGGGATCGGCTGGCCGCCGCCGCCCAGGCAGCCGCCCGGGCAGGCCATGAACTCGATGAAGTGGCACTCGCTGAACTTGCCGCCGGCCTTGATGTCGTCCATGACCTTCTTGGCGTTGGCGGTGCCGTGGGCCACCGCGACCTTCACGGTGACGCCGTCGAGCCACTTCCAGTCGGGCACGAGGTGCGCCACGATCGCGGGCACCGGGCCGACCTTGGGGATGGTGATCTCGGCGTACTTGACGCCCTCGAAGCCGCGCACCGGGATGATGTCGCCGTGGTCGTAGATGCTCTCGACCTTCTCGCCGGTGACCATCTCGATGACGGTGCGCAGGGCAGCCTCCATGACGCCGCCGGTGGCGCCGAAGATCACGCCCGAGCCGGTGGCGGTGCCGAACGGGTCGTCGAAGTCGGAGGTCGGCAACGTGGGCACGTCGAGCCCGGCTTCCTTGAACATCTTGGCGAGCTCACGGGTGGTGAGACCGTAGTCGACGTCCTTGTAGCCGGAGTCGCGCATCTCGGGCCGGTTGCACTCGAACTTCTTGGCCGAGCACGGCATGAGGGCCACGCTCACGATGTTGGCCGGGTCGAAGCCGAGCTTCTCGGCGTAGTAGGTCTTGATGAGCGCGCCGAACATCTGCTGCGGGCTCTTGGCCGAGGACGCGTTCGGCAGGTACTCGGGATAGAAGTGCTCGAGGAACTTGACCCAGCCCGGCGAGCAGCTCGTGAACTGCGGCAGGGCGACGGTCTCGTCCTTCTCGACGAGCGCCTTGTAGAGGCGGATGAGCAGCTCGGTGCCCTCCTCGATGATCGTCAGGTCGGCCGTGAAGTTGGTGTCGAACACCTTGTCGAAGCCGGCCCGCCGCAGGGCGGTGTTCATCTGGAAGGTCACGCCCGTGCCGGGCTCGAGGCCGAAGCACTCGCCCATGGCCGAACGCGGCGCCGGGGCGGTCTGGATGACGACGTGCTTGTCGGGATCGTCGATGGCCGCCCAGACGGCGTCGGTCTCGTCCTTGGCGTAGAGGGCGCCGGTGGGACAGCGGTTGATGCACTGGCCGCAGTTGATGCAGACGACCTCGCCCAGGGGGCGGTCGCCGAAGGTCGTGATCTCGACCTGGTCCGAGCGGTTGACGGCCTCGAGGACGCCGACCTCCTGCAGGTCGATGCAGGTGCGCACGCAGCGCCGGCAGCGGATGCACTTGTTCATGTCGCGCACGACCGAGTAGCTCGAGGTGTCGACCTCGGCCACCGCGGCATCGGGATGCCCGAAGCGGAAGTCGGTGATGCCGTACTCCTCGGCCAGGGCCTGGAGCTCGCAGTTGCCGTTGCGCTGGCACGAGTAGCACTCGCCGTAATGCTCGGAGAGCAGCAGCTCGAGCACGTGGCGCCGGGCGAGGCGCACGCGGCGGCTGTGCGTGTCGATCGTCATCTGGTTGGTGACCGGGAAGGCGCAGGCCGGCTGGAGCAGGCGCTGGCCTTCGACCTCGACCACGCAGATGCGGCAGATGCCGGCCACGTCGAGGTCGGGGTGGTGACAGAGCGTCGGGATGTGGATGCCGATGCTCTCGGCGGCCTGGAGGATGGTCGAGCCGAAAGGCACCTTGGCCTCGATACCGTCGATGCGGACGGTGACGGTGGCGCCGATGGCGTCGGGGCTCGTGGTCGTGACCACGCGCCGTGTCTGCTGTGACAGCGGAGCGCGGTGCAGGCGGGTCGTCACTGAGTCGGACATGCTCACTCCTCGCTTACGCGCGCTGCGGACGGGTGGTGACGTCGTCGGCGAAGGCGCCGACGATCGACAGGAATGCGCTTGGGCTGGTCTGGCCGAGGCCGCACTTGGCGGCCACCTGCATGGTCGCGCCGAGGGCCTTGAGGTCGGCCAGGTGCGCGGCCGAGCACTCACCCTGCTTGAGCAGCTCGACGCCCTCGAGGAGCTGGGGGTTGCCCAGGCGGCACGGGGTGCACTGTCCGCACGATTCCTCGACGAAGAACTCGAGGAAGTTCTCGGCCACGTCGAGCAGGTCGCGCTGCTGGCCGATCACCATGACCGAGCCGCCCGTGGGGATGTCCTCGAAGGCCAGGCGGCGCTCGAAGTCCTTCGCCGGCACGCAGACGCCCGAGGCGCCGCCGATCTGCACCGCCTTGGCGCCGGCGCCGCCGACCTCTTTGAGCAGGTCGGCCACGGTGATGCCCCAGGGGAACTCGTAGACGCCCGGCTTGTCGCAGTCGCCCGAGACGCTGAAGAGCTTGTAGCCGGTCGAGATGTCGGTGCCGAATTCCTTGAACCAGTCGGTGCCCTTGGCGAAGATGCAGGCGACCGAGGCCAGGGTCTCGACGTTGTTGACGACCGTCGGGTGGTTGAGGAAGCCGGCCACGGCGGGGAACGGCGGGCGGTTGCGCGGCTCGCCGCGGAAGCCCTCGAGCGACTCGATCAGGGCGGTCTCTTCGCCGCAGACGTAGGCCCCGGCGCCGCGGGCGACCACGATGTCGAAGTCGAAGCCCTCGACGCCGCCCACGTTCTTGCCGAGCAGGCCGGCCGCGCGGCGGCGGTGGATGACCTCGTTCAGGTGGGCGCGCAGGTAGGCGTACTCTGCTCGCAGGTAGACGATGCCCATGCTCGCGCCGATGGCGCGGCCGCCGATGGTCATGCCCTCGAAGACGAGGTCGGCGAAGTCGCGCAGGATGACGCGGTCCTTGAAGGTGCCGGGCTCGCCCTCGTCGGCGTTGCAGATGATG
>DATIYD010000449.1:0-15895 GCA_035517975.1 Thermoleophilia bacterium
CGAGCCCCGCCAGTTCGACGTGATCGCCACCGAGAACCTGTTCGGCGACATCCTCTCCGACGAGGCCGCCATGCTGACCGGCAGCATCGGCATGCTGCCCAGCGCCAGCGTGGGGGCGGGGGGCGTGTCGCTCTACGAGCCGATCCACGGTTCCGCGCCCGACATCGCCGGCCGCGGTATCGTCAATCCCTGTGCCACCATCCTCTCGGCGGCCATGATGCTCGACCTGAGCCTCGGCGAGGCGGCCGCGGCGCGCGCCGTCGAGGCCGCCGTCGAGGCGGCCCTGGCCGCCGGCGCGCGCACCGCCGACATCGCCGCGGCCGGCGAGCCCGTGCTGACCACCGACGAGATGACCGACCGCGTGATCGCGGCGCTCTGAAGGAGGAGCAGATGCCCATCCCCGAAGTCGAGAAGATCTGGATGAACGGCGAGCTCGTCGACTGGCGCGACGCGCAGGTCCACGTGCTCACCCACGCGCTGCACTACGGCTCCGGGGTCTTCGAAGGCATCCGCGCCTACAAGACCGAGCGCGGCCCCGCCGTGTTCCGTCTGACCGACCACCTCGAGCGCCTGCGCCGCTCGGCCAAGCTCTACTACATGGAGCTGCCCTACAGCGTGCCCGAGCTCGCCCAGGCCACCAAGGAGCTCATCCACGCCAACGGCCTCGAGCACTGCTACATCAGGCCGCTCGTCTACCGCGGCTACGGCGAGATGGGCCTGTACCCGCTCGATGCCCCCATCGAGTGCTCGATCGCCGTCTGGCCGTGGGGCACCTACCTGGGCGAAGAGGGCGTCAGGCACGGCGTGCGCGTCAAGGTCTCGACCATCAAGAGCCTCGACCACAACGCCATCAGCCCGGCGGCCAAGTCGTGCGGCCAGTACCTGAACAGCCAGCTCGCCAAGATCGAGGTCATGAAGGCCGGCTACGAAGAGGCGATCATGCTCAATCACACCGGCGCGGTGACGCAGGGCACCGGCGAGAACATCTTCATGGTGCGCGGCGGCCGCATCTCCACGCCGCCGCTGGTCTCCGGCGTGCTCGAGGGCATCACGCGCGACACGGTCATGCGTATCGCGGCCTCGCTGGGCCACGAGGTGATTGAGCGCGACTTCAGCCGCGCCGAGCTGGTCTTCGCCGACGAGGCTTTCTTCAGCGGCACCGCCGCCGAGGTCGTGCCCATCCGCGAGGTCGACGACCACACGATCGGCGAGCCGGGCCCGCTCACGCGCGAGATCCAGCGCCTGTTCCACGAGATCGTGAGCGGGCGCAGCACCGCCTTCGGCGACCTGCTCGAGTACGTCGACGAAGCCGTCAAGGCGTAGAGCCTCGGGCGGCGCGCACAACCAAAAGAGAAGGGGGACCACCGCCATGGCCGGCAGCGCCGTCACGATCTACGACACGACCCTGCGCGACGGCCTGCAGCAGGAGGGGCTGTCGGTCTCGGTCGACGAGAAGGTGCGCATCGCGCTCAAGCTCGACGAGCTCGGCCTGCAGTTCATCGAGGGCGGCTTTCCGGCCTCGAACCCCAAAGAGACCGCCTTCTTCGCCCGCATGGAGCACGAACGCCTGCGCCACGCCACGCTCGTGGCGTTCGGCACGACGCGACGCAAGGGCGTGGCCGCCGAGGCCGACACGAACCTGCGCGTCCTGGCCGAGGCCTCGACGCCGGTCGTGGCCATCGTCGGCAAGAGCTGGGGGCTCCATCTGCGCGCGGTGCTGCACGTGAGCCGCGACGAGAACCTGCGCATGATCGCCGACTCGGTGGCCTTCCTCGTGGCCCAGGGCAAGCGCGTGGTCTTCGACGCCGAGCACTTCTTCGACGCCTGGGCCGACGACGCCGCCTACGCGCTGCGCACGCTGCGCGCGGCCGGCGAGGCCGGCGCCGAGCTTCTTTGCCTGTGCGACACGAGCGGCGCGACGCTGCCGCCCACGATCGAGGCCGTGGTGTCCGAGGTCGGCCGCGAGCTCGGCACGCCGCTCGGCGTGCACTGCCACAACGACGCCGACTGCGCCGTGGCCAACTCGCTCGTGGCGGTGGCGGCCGGCGCCGCGCAGGTGCAGGGCACGATCAACGGCTACGGCGAGCGTTGCGGCAACGCCAACCTCACCTCGATCATCCCGGCCCTCAAGCTGAAGATGGGCCTGCCGGTGGTCAGCGACGAGCAGCTCGAGCGCCTCGCCGAGACCGCCCACTTCGTGGCCGAGGTGGTCAACGTCACGCCGTGGGCTCACCAGCCCTACGTGGGCCGCAGCGCCTTCACCCACAAGGGCGGGCTGCACGTGGCCGCGGTCGAGGCCTCGTCCGAGACCTTCGAGCACGTCGATCCCGCCCGTGTCGGCAACGAGCAGCGCGTGCTCATCTCGGAGCTGTCGGGCAAGGGCGCCGTGCTGCGCAAGGCCCACGAGCTCGGCTTCGCCCTGGACGGCGACGACGAGCGCGTGGGCCGCATCCTGCGGCGCCTCAAGCAGAAGGAGCACGAAGGTTTCCACTACGAGGCCGCCGACGCCTCGTTCGACCTGTTCCTGCACGACCAGTTGGGCGGTCACCGGCCGCTGTTCCGGCTCGAGAGCTTCCGTGTGATCGTCGAGAAGCGCGAGGACGGCCACGTGGTCACCGAGGCAACGGTCAAGGTGCACGTCGGCGACGAGCGCATCATCGCCACCGGCGAGGGCAACGGCCCGGTCAACGCGCTCGACACCGCCCTTCGCCTGGCGATCGTGCGCGCCTACCCGCACCTCGGCGACATCGACCTGGTCAACTACAAGGTGCGCATCTTGGACGAGAACAAGGGCACCGGCGCCGTGACGCGCGTGCTGCTCGACGCCAGCGACGGCGAGCGTACCTGGGGCAGCATCGGCGTCTCCGAGAACATCATCGAGGCGAGCTGGCAGGCGCTGGTCGACTCGATCGAGTACGGCATGCTGCACGGCCGGCCCGCCGGCGAGCACGAGAGCGCACCGCCCGGCGACGCGGCCGAGGCGCGCCTCAGCGCTCCGGCCGACGACGAGGCGGGGCAGTGAGCGCTGCCCGGTCGCCCGGCGACCGGCTGCCCTTCGGCCGGGCGCTGGTCGACGGCGCGCCGCGCCACTGCCTGTTCGACGGCGACCTCGTGCGCCTGCTCGACCGGCCGGCCTACGAGCCCGGCGCCGGCGAGCAGGCCGTCGTGCCGCTGGACGGCCTGCGCATCCTGGCGCCGGTCGCGCCGTCGAAGGTCCTCGCCGTGGGCCTGAACTACCGCGCCCACGCCGCCGAGCTCGCCATGGAGGTCAAGGCCGAGCCGATCATCTTCATAAAGCCGCCGAGCACCGTGATCGGTCCCGGCGAGACGATCGTGGCGCCGGCCGCCGCGCGCCAGGTCGACTACGAGGCCGAACTCGCGCTTGTCGTCGGCAGGCGCTGCCGGAATCTCGACCAGGCCGGCGCCGCCGACGCCGTGGCGGGCTACACCTGCGGCAACGACGTCACCGCGCGCGATCTACAGAAGGTCGACGGCCAGTGGACCCGCGCCAAGAGCTTCGACACTTTCTGCCCGCTCGGCCCGGTCGTGGTGCGCGACGCCCCGCCGCCGGACGCCGCCGTAACGGCGGCGATCGACGGCGGCGAGGTTCAGCGGGGGAGGGTGGGCGACATGATCGTCTCGCCGCTCGAGCTGCTCGTCTTCGTCTCCGGCATCATGACGCTGGAGGCCGGCGACGTGATCCTCACCGGCACGCCGCCCGGCGTCGGCCCGCTCGCCGCCGGTCAGGTCGTGACGATCACCGTCGAGGGTGTCGGCAGCCTGTCTAACCCGGTGGTCGCTGGCGGTCACTGGGGCTATGAGGCCGCGCGGTCGCCTCGGTGAGCAGATCAGCTCACTCCGAGCTATCAGAGCAAGCGTTGGCAGCGTTGAGAGGGAGCTACAGCTGGGACTGGAAGTGACACGGTTCGCCTCTCGGGCGAGGTCGTCTGGCCCATTGCCGCTTTCGATCGATGGCTGTGAGTGCGCGGGTCGGGGGCGACTACTCGAGCCGCGCGCGGATCTGCTCTTGTGAGGCCCCGACGGCATCCCGTTGCGTGACGGCGAGGTTCACCTGCATGGTCGTCTCGGCCAGCGCCAGGAGGTCGTCGTCTACGGCGTAGTCCTTCACGCGCCGTAACCATTCCAGCACCTTCGCCAGATGCCAAATCGTGGGCCTGCCCTCGTGGATCGGCCTCGGCGCCGGAGTGTCACAGCCGAAGATCAGCTTCCTCACGTTCTGCCGGGACACGTTCAGTAGATCCGCGACGTCGGTGAGCCCGACGAAATCCGGGGTGGCCTCGATGAGCTCGGCATGGGGGAGAGCGCACCGGACGTCAGTGATACCGCTGAGGATCGCATCGTCGGGCGAGGGGGCCGCACGCAGGAAGGCCAGAGCAAGCCGCCCCTTCTGGCCGATGCCGACGATCGCATCGTCGCAGCCGCAGTCCGCAAGCAGCTCGAGCGAGTCGTCGATGTCGACACCCTCTGGGTCGAGCGCGAACTTGAGGGTGAACTCGTATTCCTTCACGGTCTACTCCTCGTCATCACAGGCTTCTCTTCCGGTGCAGCCGTCCACGACTCGCCTGATCTGTCGAGCGTGATTCTCCGGATTTCGCGGCGTGCCCCAAATGGACGTGATGCAGAACTCGCCGCAGCGGCATTCCGGATCGTTGTGGGGGCAGAACATCTTGCCCCAGGCATGGGCTCGCGGCCCGCCGGGCTCCACGCGCCAGCCGTGACCCTCCGCGTATCTGAGCGCCTCCTCGACGGGGCCACTGGGATGCCGCCTTCGCGCCATTTGCTCCTCTCTGCGGCGAGTATCGGCAGGTGAGGAGCGGTTGTCAAGTGACAACCACAATTGTCACCAGCCAAGCCGGCGACCAAACGTGCCCTGCTCGGCTGGTGGTCGGCCGAGTGGCGGCAGGGCGCCGATCCGTCCTGGCGATGACTTCATGGACCGCAGGCGCCACGGCCGGGTAGAATCAATCCCCGCAGATGGCTTCCGGATTCGTCCACCTCCACGTTCACAGCGAGTACTCGCTCCTCGACGGCGCCTGCCGTGTGCGCCCGCTCGTCGAGCGCGTCAAAGAGCTCGGCATGCCCGCTGTGGCCCTGACCGATCACGGCTCGCTCTCGGGCAGCGTGCAGTTCTACAAGGCGGCCCACGACGTGGGCGTCAAGCCCATCATGGGCCTCGAGCTCTACGTCGTGAACGACCGCCACGGGCGGGCCGGGGTCAAAGAGCGTTACACCCACCTCACCATGCTGGCCCGAGACAACGAGGGCTACAGCAATCTCATCAAGATCGGCACGGCCGCCTACCTCGAGGGCTACTACTACAAGCCGCGCGCCGACTGGGAGCTCCTCGAGCGCTACAACGAGGGGCTGATCTGCCTGACCGGCTGCATGAGCGGCCGCGCCTCGGTCATGCTGCGCGAGGGTAACGACGCCGCGGCCCTGGCCGAGCTCGAGCGGCTGATCAGCCTGTTCGGCCGCGACAACGTCTACGTCGAGCTGCAGGATGCCGGCCTCGCCGAGCAGCGCGAGCTCGTCCCCAAGCTGGCCCTGCTGGCCCGCCAGGCCGGCCTCAAGACGGTGGCCACCAACGACGTCCACTACCTGCGCCACGACGACGCCCGCGCCCAGGACGCCCTGGTCTGTATCCAGACCCAGTGCCAGCTCGACGAGCCGCGCCAGGCGCCGCGCATGTCGACCGAGGAGTTCTACCTGAAGACCGCCGAGGAGATGCGCGAGCTGTTCGCCGACTATCCCGAGGCCTGCGACAGCACCCTCGAGATCGCCGAGCGCTGCGACGTCACGATCGAGTTCGGCCGCCTGCTGCTGCCGCGCTACCCGGTACCCGGCGGCGGCGCCGAAGACGACGAGCTACGCAGGCTCTGCGAAGAGGGCCTGCGCCGCCGCTACGGTCCGGACGCAGAGTCGCCCGAGATCCGCGAGCGCCTCGAGTTCGAGCTCTCCACGATCCGTGAGATGGGCTTCTCCGCCTACTTCCTGATCGTCTGGGACTTCGTCAAGTTCGCCAAGGACTCCGGCATCGCCGTCGGCCCCGGCCGCGGCTCGGCAGCGGGCAGCATCGTCGCCTACTCGCTGTCGATCACCGACATCGACCCGCTCAAGTACGACCTGCTGTTCGAGCGCTTCCTCAACCCCGGCCGCAAGTCGATGCCCGACATCGACATGGACTTCTCGGTCGAGCGTCGCGACGAGGTGATCGACTACGTCGCGCGCAAGTACGGTCGCGACCACGTCGCCCAGATCATCACGTTCGGCACGCTCGCCGCGCGGGCCGCCACGCGCGACGCGGCCCGCGTGCTCGGGCTGCCCTACGCGATCGGCGACCGCATCGCCAAGATGATCCCCGAACAGGCGCCGCCGGCGACCTTCAAGCAGGCGATGGTCGCCGGCAGCGAGCTCAAGCAAGCCTACGAGGCCGACGAGGTGACCAGGCAGGTGGTCGATCTCGCGATGGCCCTCGAAGGTCTCATCCGCAACGACTCGATCCACGCCGCCGCCGTCGTGATCAGCGACGAGCCGCTCACCGAGTACCTTCCGCTGCAGCAGAAGGGCGAGGCCGAGCTGGTGACGCAGTTCGACATGAACGACGTGGCCGACCTCGGCCTGCTCAAGATGGACTTCCTGGGCCTGCGCAACCTCGACGTGATCGAGGCCGCCCTCGAGCTGATCGAGAAGAGCCAGGGCGCGTGCATCGACATGACGACCCTGCCGCTCGACGACGCGAAGACCTACGAGATGCTGGCGCGCGGCGATTCGACCGGCACGTTCCAGTTCGAGAGCAGCGGCATGAAAGAGGCCCTGCGCGAGATCGGCCCGACCAGGTTCGACGATCTCATCGCGATCGTCGCTCTCTATCGGCCCGGTCCCATGCAGTACATCTCCACCTACGCCCGCAACAAGCACGACCCCGGCGCCATCGTCTATGACCACGAGGCGCTGATACCGATCCTCGAGTCGACGTACGGGGTGACCATCTACCAGGAGCAGTACATGGCCATCGCGCGCCGTGTGGGCGGTCTGTCGCCGGCTCAGGCCGACGACCTGCGCAAGGCCATCTCCAAGAAGAACAAGAAGCTGATGGCCACGCTGCACGACCCGCTCATCGAGGGCCTGCGGGCGAGCGGCCTGCCGCAGAACGTCTGCAACAAGCTGTGGAGCAACTTCGAGGCGACCGGCGACTACTCGTTCAACAAGAGCCACGCCGCCTGCTACGCGCTGATCAGCTACCGCACGGCGTTCCTCAAGGCCAACTACCCGGTCGAGTACATGGCGGCTGTGATCTCGTCGGTCATGAACACCAAAGACAAGGTGCCCTTCTACGTCAACCAGTGCCACGAGATGGGCATCGAGGTCCTGCCTCCCGACGTCAACGAGAGCGACGTGGGCTTCACGGTCGTCGAGGGCAAGGTGCGCTTCGGCCTGAACGCGGTGAAGGGGGTCGGTGTGGGCGCCATCGAGTCGATCGTCGCCGCTCGCGACGACGGTCCCTTCAGCTCGATCTACGACTTCTGCGCGCGGGTCGACTCGGCCCTCGTCAATCGCCGCACGCTCGAGGCGCTCATCAAGAGCGGCGCCTTCGATTCGACCGGCGGCACCCGCCGCGGCATGCTCGAGGCACTGCCGGCCGCCGCGGCCGCCGGCGAGCGCCGCCGGCGCGACCGTGCCCAGGGCCAGGGCGGGCTGTTCGACGTGCTGGCCGCCGCCGACCCCGAGAACGAGGTCGCCCACCATCCGCCGATCGGCGCCGAGGAGTTCGACTCCGACGTCCTGCTGCGCTTCGAAAAGGAGGCCCTGGGCCTGTACGTCTCGTCGCATCCGCTCCAGGGCCTGCGGGCCCAGCTGCGCGACCAGATCGACGCCACGGTCAGCCAGCTCGCCGACCTGCGCGACGGCCAGACCGTCTGGACGGGCGGCGTCATCTCCGGCCTCGCCCGGCGTCAGACCCGGAGCGGCTCGACCATGGCCGTCTTTCGCCTGGACGACGTCGACGGCGGCATCGAGGTCGTGGCCTTCGGCAGCATCTGCGAGCAGTACCACGACCTGCTCGCCGAAGACGCCATCGTGCTCGTGCGCGGCCGGCTCGACCGCAAGAGCGAAGACGACGTCAAGCTGATCGCCCTCGAGCTGCGGCCGTTCGACGGCGTGAGCGCCGCCCGGCCGCTGACGCTGCTGCTGAACGCCGACCGCGTGCAGATGGAGCTGCTCGACGAGCTCAAGGCGATCCTCGGGTCGTTTCCCGGCGAGGTGCCGGTCGTGCTGCAGCTCACGAGCACCCAGGGCAGGCACCGGCTGAAGGTGGGGAACAAGTACCGGGTCGAGCCGGTCAGCGGCCTGTACGCCGAGCTCAAGAGCCTGCTCGGCGAGAGCTGCATCCGCGTCGGGCGCTAAAGCACCAACGGCGGGCCGTTTCCGGGCGGCGGGCGACTGGCTAGACTGCTGTTCTCGGCGCCGCTCAAGGCGGCGGCGCCCGGCGCGATCGGAGGTCGGACCACGTGATCCCTGAGGGCATGCGCGACGTACTGCCGCCCGAGGCGGCCGAGCTGCGCGCGATCGAGCACGTCGTGCTCGGTCGTTTCAACGCCTACGGCTACGGCGAGGTGCGCACGCCGGCGCTCGAGTACCCCGAGACCATGGAGCGCGCCGGCGTCGACCTGCTGGCGTCGGGCTTCCACCTTTACGACGAGCGCGGCAGGGCGCTCGTGCTGCGCACCGACCTGACCACCGCCGTCGCGCGCCTTGCCGTCGACCGGCTGCACGAGCGGCGTCTGCCGCTGCGCCTGGCGTACGCCGGCCCCGTCTACCGCACCGAGACCAGCCGCGCCGGGCGCGCCGGCGAGCTCACGCAGCTCGGCGCCGAGCTGCTCGGCTCGGACGCCGCCGCCGCCGATGCCGAGGCCGTGGTGCTCCTCTGCGATGCGCTCGCCGCCACCGGACTGCGCGGCTTCCGCCTGGCGCTCGGGAGCGTGGCCTTCCACCGTGAGCTGGTCGCCGCCCTGGGCCTCTCGCCCGACGACTCGGACGACGTCTTCGCCGCCCTCGCCGACCGCGACTACGCGCTGCTCGAGACGATCGTCTCGCGCCGCGGCGTCGACGACGAAGGCCGCAAGACCCTGCAGCGCGCCCTCGACCTCTCGCCCGGCAAGGGCGCTCTCGCGGCCGCTCGCAAGCTGGCCTCGAGCGAGGGCATGGAAGAGGTCGTCGACCGCCTCGTCGAGGTGCAGGAGCTCGCCGACGACGCCGGCTACGGCGAGCTCGTCGGTTTCGACTTCGGGCTCATGCCCGACCTCGACTACTACACCGGCATCGTGATCGAGGCCTACGCCCCCGGCGTCGACTTTCCGGTGGCCACGGGCGGGCGCTACGATCGTCTGCTGGCTGCCTTCGAGTGGCCCATGCCGGCCGTCGGCTTCACCATCGACCTCGACCGCCTGCATCAGGCCCTGGTCGAAGAGGGCGCCGGCGTGCGGCCGGTGTTCCCGGCGACGCTCGGTTTCGTCGGCGGCCTCGACGACCCGCGTCGCGTCATCGAGCTGCGTCGGCTCGGGGTGGCGGTCGCGGCGCTGCCGGGCGAGGCCGAGCCGGCCCAGCCGCGCCTGCGCGAGGACAAAGGCGAGTTCGTCCTGGAGACCCAGGCCGGCACGACCCGCGGCCAGTGGCGTGACGTCCTGCGCGCCCTGGGCGTCGGCTAGGGACAAGGCCGTCGATGACGCTGCGCCTCGCGCTTCCCGACGACGCCCTGCGCGAGCCGGCTCTCGAGTTGCTGGCGACCGCCGGCGTGGCGATCGACGTCGCGCCGGTGACAGGCGGGGCGACCGGCGCAGGCGGTGCGGCGGCCGACGAGCCGGCCGCGGTGCGTCTTGTCGTGGTCGCGCCCGCCGACGTGCCGGCCTACCTGGCTTGCGGCGCTGCCGAGCTCGGCGTCATGGCCAAGACGGCGCTGCTCGAGGGCGGCGTCGGGCTGTGCGAGTTGCTCGACCTGCACTTCGGCGCGTCGCTGCTCGTCTATGCGGCCGCGCCGGCCGCGGCGGCGCGCGGCGAGCGCCTGGGGCAGCTCCGCATCGCGACGCGCCACCCAGGCCTCGCACGCTCGTACTTCGCATCACGCGGGGTGCAGGTCGCGGTGGTCGAGGTGGCCGGCGAGCTCGAGCGGGCCGTGCGCGACGGGCTTGCCGACGGTCTCGTCACCCTGGCCGAGGCGTCTCCCGGCGCCGGTCCACCGGCCCAGGTCGCTGGTCTCGAGGTCGCCGGCGTGGTGGCCGAGGGCGGCGCTCGCCTGGTCGCCGGCCGGGGCGGCCGTGTGCTGCACGCAGCCGCGATCGGGGCGCTCGTGGCGCGCCTGCGCGGGGCGCTGGCCGAGAGGATGCCGGCGTGAGGCGGCTGACCCTGGGCGCCGATCCCGCGGCAGTCGTGGTCGCGCTGCGTGAGCGCGCCGAGACGGCGGCCGCGGTCGAGCGTGCCGTGACCGAGATCCTGGCCGACGTGCGCGCCCGCGGCGACGAGGC
Organism: Thermoleophilia bacterium; assembly: GCA_035517975.1. Taxonomy (GTDB): domain Bacteria; phylum Actinomycetota; class Thermoleophilia; order UBA2241; family UBA2241; genus Bog-752. The sequence continues at coordinate 10,539 of DATIYD010000449.1, forward strand.
CGTCAGGGCGCACGCCCTGCGTCTCGACGGCCTCGAGCTGCCCGAGCACTACGGGCTCGACCCGTCCGAGCTCTCCGCCGCCTGGCGCGCCGCGAGGCCCGAGCTGCGCGTCGCGCTGAAGCTCGCGGCGACGAACATCCGCGCCTACCACACGCACGAGCGCCCCGAACCGTGGCGCGAGACCCTCGCGCAGGGCCAGGTGGTCGGTCAGGAGATCGTGCCGCTGGGGGTGGCCGGCCTCTACGTGCCCGGCGGCCTGGCCAACTACCCGTCGTCGGTGCTGATGACGGCGATCCCGGCCAAGGTCGCCGGCGTCGAGCGCGTCGTGGTCTGTTCACCGCCGCGCGCGGGCGCCGGCGTCGCCGCCGGTGTCGCGGCCGCCTGCGAGCTGCTCGGCATCGGCGACCTGTACCCGATCGGGGGCGCCCAGGCCGTGGCCGCCATGGCCTTCGGGACCGCGGTCGTGCCCCGCTGCGACGTGATCGTGGGGCCCGGCAACGCCTACGTCACCGAGGCCAAGCGCCAGGTCATGGGTGAGGTGCGCATCGACGGCCTTGCCGGACCGAGCGAGGTGCTGATCGTGGCCGACGCGCAGGGCCGCCCGGACTGGATCGCGGCCGACCTGCTCGCCCAGGCCGAGCACGGCTCCGGCGCCATGGCGGCGCTGCTCGACGTCGGCGGAGAGCTCGGCGACCGGGTCGCAGACGCGGTCGCCGAGCTCTCCGCCGAGCTCGGCCTGCCCGCCGACCACATCGCTCTCGTGACCTGTCCCGACCTGCAGGCGGCGCTCGATCTCGTGAACGCGTTCGCCCCCGAGCACCTCGAGCTCCACGTGGCCGACGCGGCGGCGCTCCTGCCGCGGGTGCGCAACGCGGGCGCCGTCTTCGTGGGCCCACGCGCGGCCACGGCCTTCGGCGACTACGCGGCCGGCACCAACCACGTGCTGCCGACCGGCGGCTCGGCGCGCTTCGGCCAGGGGCTCTCGGTCAGCGACTTCGTCAAGCGCGTCGGCATCGTCGAGATGAGCGAGGGCGCCGCGGCGGCCCTGGTCGAGCCGGTAGCTACGATCGCAAGCGAGGAGGGCCTGCGCTCGCATGCCCGCTCGGTCGAACTGCGGGGCCGGCCGTGACGGCGCCTCGCGGCGCCGCGGTGACGCTCGAGAGTGCGCGTGGGGGAAAGGTCGGCGCCAGGCTCACCGTCGAGGGCGGCGGACTCGTCGAGATCGCCGCCGGCGACGCCCGCGTAGACCATCTCCTCGAGCTGACCGCCCGCCGCGCCCACATCGTCGACGCCGTCTTCGAGGGTCTCGGCGAGGCGCTGCGCATGGCCTGCCAGACGCTCGCCCCGGGCACGTGACCCGGCTGATCGAGCTCGCCCGGCTCGACGAGCGCGGCGCCGCCGGCCGCGACGAGCTTGCCGAAGCGGTCGCCGTGGCGGGGCTCGTCTGCTTTCCGACCGACACGGTCTACGGCGTGGGCGGCGTGGCCGCGCCCGCGACCGCCGCGGCGCTCGCACGGGCCAAGGGGCGGCCGTCCGACAAGCCGTTCCAGCTCGTCTACCCGACCCTGGGGGCGCTGCTCTCGGCGGTCGCACTCTCGCCGGCCGTCGCCGCGGCGGCGCGCCGGCTGCTGCCCGGGCCCTTCACGCTGCTCGTGCCGTACCCGGCCGGCACGAGCTTCCCGTCGCCGGGCGCCGTCGAATGGCCGACCACCGGCCGTCGCGCCGACGATGGTGGTGTGGCCGACGATCGTGCCGGCGACGCAGAGGCCACGACCGTGGCGACCCTGGGCGTGCGCGTGCCGGCCTGGCCGCCGGCCGCGCGGGCGCTGGCCGGTCTGCCGTTCCCGCTGCTCGCCTCGTCGGCGAACCCGAGCGGCGGCGCCGATCCGGCCGCGCTCGAGCAGGTCGAGCCGGCCCTGCGCGCCGCCTGTGATCTGCTCCTCGACGGGGGACCGACCTCTGGCGTATCGTCAACCGTGCTTGATCTCAGCGGTCTCGAGGCCGGCCGTGGCTACCGTATCCTGCGGGCCGGCGCGGCCGACGCCGCCACGATCGCCGCCATCTTCGCAAACCAGGAAGGACCGGCTGCCCCGTGAAGAGTCTGCCCATGATCCAGGTCGACGTGTTCAGTGAGCGGCCGCTGGCCGGCAACCCGCTTGCCATCTTCCACCAGGCCGAAGGGTTGAGCGACGAGCAGATGCAGGAGATCGCCGCCGAGATGAACCTCTCCGAGACGACCTTCGTCACGCCTCCCGAGGCCGGAGGCGACGCCCGGGTGCGCATCTTCACGCCGGCCATGGAGCTGCCCTTCGCCGGGCACCCGAGCATCGGCACGGCCTGCACACTCGTCTCGCTCGGCCGGGTCGCGCGTCAGGAGCCGGTCACCGAGGTCACGCTCGAGCTGGGCGTCGGTCCCACGGTGGTCGACGTGACCGTGCGCGGCGGTCAGGGCGTGGCCGGTGTCGTGCACCAGGGCGCGCCGGCGTTCGGCGAGGAGATCCCGCTCGCCGAGGCGGCCGCCGTCCTCGGACTGCAGGTGAGCGATTTAGACGAGGAGCTCAAGCCGCGCGTCGTGTCGACCGGGCTCGCCTACGCCATCATCCCGCTGCGCAACACGCGCACCCTGGCGAGCGCCTGGTTCAACTTCGACCTGCTGCCCGAGTTCGAGCGCCGGTACGCCGAGCTCTACCCGTTCGCGCTCACCGGCGACGACGAGCCCTTCGCCGAGGCGCGCTGCTTCGCGCCGCTCGCCGGCATCGTCGAGGACCCGGCCACCGGCAGCGCCGCCGGGCCCCTGGCCGCCTACCTGTCGCGCGAGGGCATCCTCGGTCCGGGGGCGGCGAAGGTGCTGGCCCAGGGCCAGCACGCACGCCGCCCGAGCCGCCTCACGCTCTCGGTCACGACCGAGGGCACGCGTATCGTCGACGTGCTGGTCGGCGGCAGCGTCGTGCCGATCATGACCGGCGAGCTGTCGTTCTAGATCAGCGGGTCCGGCGGCTCGCCGGGCTGCGGGGGCTCGTCGCTCGCGCGGCGGGCCGCGCTGCGCGCGGCCGGGCGGCCCCCCGGCGCCCGCCACGACGGGTGAGCGTTGGCTCTAGGAACGGAAGGTCTTTGGTAGAATCCGGATGGGGTGCGGGTCCGCCGGGTGCATGCCCGGGGCGTGCCCCCGGCGGACCCGCACCGACTGCGACCGAAAGGGAATCATGGCTGTGAAGATCGCGGCCGGCGCCGATCATGCCGGGTTCGCTCTGAAGGACGCGCTGATCGAGCGCCTGCGGGCCGCGGGCCACGAGGTCGTCGATCTGGGCACGAGCTCCGACGCGTCGGTCGACTATCCGGTCTTCGCTCACGGCGTCGCCGACAGGGTGGCCGCGGGCGAGTTCGAGCGCGGGCTTCTGGTCTGCGGCAGCGGCATCGGCATGTGCATGGCCGCCAACCGCCACCCCGGCGTGCGCGCCGCCGACTGCCTGACCGTCGAGATGGCCGAGCTCTCGCGCCGCCACAACGACGCCAACGTCCTCTGCCTGGGTGCCCGCCTGCTCGAGTCCGACGAAGCCTGGGCCGTGGTCGAGGCCTGGCTTGCCACGCCCTTCGAAGGCGGCCGCCACGAGCGGCGCGTCGCCGAGATCGACGACCTTGCCGCCGACCCCGGGCACTGAGCCCGCCGGCGCCCGTCCTCGGGCGGCGCACCGTGGCTGAGCTGCCCGGCGACGGCGAGAGCCGGCGCCCGTCGCCGGCGGCGCGGCCGACCTGGGACGAGTACTTTCTGCAGCTCGCCCGTCAGGCGGCCACGCGCTCGACCTGTCTGCGCCGCCAGGTCGGCGCCCTGCTCGTGCGCGATCGCCAGGTGCTGGCCACCGGCTACAACGGCGCGCCGCGCGGCGTCTCGCACTGCCTCGACGTGGGCTGCCTGCGCGACGAGCTCGGCATCCCCTCGGGCGAGCGCGCCGAGCTCTGCCGCGCCATCCACGCCGAGCAGAACGCCGTGATCCAGGCGGCCGTGCACGGCGTGGCGATCGACGGCGCCACCCTGTACACCACGCTGCAGCCCTGCGTGCTCTGCGCCAAGATGCTGATCAACTGCGGGGTGCGCGAGATCCACTACGTCGAGGGGTATCCCGACGAGCTGTCCCGAAGCATGTTCGCAGAGGCGGGCGTCGTCGTGATCAAGGAGGATCTCCCATAAGCGACCTGCTGGAGCTGCCGTCCGCGGTCCAGCTCGCCATCCTCGGCTTCATCCTCGCGGCGAGCATCGTCATTCTCGCCACGCCGCTCATGGCTCGCCTGGCCCGGCGCACCGGCGTCGTCGACCGCCCGGCCGACGAGCGCCGCATGCACCGCCAGGTGACGCCGCTGCTCGGCGGCCTCGCCATCTACATCGGGGTGATGGTCCCTACGCTCGTCCTGGTCAAGAAGGAGCCGGCCACCATGGCCATCCTGGTCGGCGGCTCCATCGTGGCCCTCGTCGGGGTGATCGACGACTACGCCGAGATCAAGCCGCTGCTCAAGTTCGCCGGCCAGATCGCGGCCATCGCCGCGCTGCTGGCCTACGGCGTGCGCATCGAGTTCCTCTCCGTGCCGCTCACGAGTATCACCGTGACCCTGTCGCCCGTCATCGCCATCCCGCTGACCGTGCTCTGGGTGGCCACCATCATCAACATGGTCAACTTCATCGACGGGCTCGACGGCCTGGCCGCCGGCGTCTGCGCGATCTCGGCCCTGACCTTCGCCGTCATCGCCCTGTCGCTCGACCGCGGGCCCACGGGCGTGGCGGCGGCGATCCTGGCCGGCGCCGCCTTCGCCTTCCTGCGCTTCAACTTCTATCCGGCCAGCATCTTCATGGGCGACGCCGGCTCCATGCTGCTCGGCTTCGTGCTCGCCGTGATCAGCATCCAGGGCGTGCTCAAGGGCACCGCGGCGGTCGCCCTGATCTTCCCGCTGCTCGTGCTGGGCGTGCCCTTCGCCGACCTGTTCCTGGTCGTCTTTCGCCGGCTGCGCCGGGGAGTGCCGGTCTACACGAGCGGCCGCGATCACGTGCACCACGACCTCGTGCTCGTCGCCGGCTTCTCGCAGCGCACCTCGGTGCTGCTGCTGTACGGCTGGTGCCTGCTGCTGAACGGTCTTGCGCTGGCCATGAGGTTCCACGCCTGGGCGGCGATCGTCGTGCTGGGACTGGCCGCGCTGGCGGCGACCGCGTCGATGGGTCGCCTGTTGCTGCGCTACCGGGCACGCGATCTCGAGGCCGGCGGGGGAGAGGCGGCCGATCCGCCGGCCCGCCCCGCCGGGGCCCGGCGAGCCACGTCGCACCGGCGCCGCGGGCGCCGCACGCGGCGTTCGCATGACACCGTCGGGCACTG
>DATIYD010000450.1:0-5830 GCA_035517975.1 Thermoleophilia bacterium
AGTGTGCGTGCGGGAACGCGATCGGGGTCTCGAAGCCGCCGGCGCCGTCGCCGGGCAGCACGTCGAAGCTGGTGTCGAGCAAGACCACGGCGTCGCGGATGCCGTCGCCGTTCATGTCGCGCAAGGCGAAGGCGGTGTCGAGGCCACTCAGGTCGTACCGGTAGGCCTGGGTGAAGGTGCCGTCGCCGCTTCCGTAGGAGACGACGATCGCTGAGTGTTCAGGGCCTACGCCGCTATCGTAGTCGATCGTGTCGTCCAGATAGTTGACGACGAGATCGAGCTTGCCGTCGCCGTTCATATCACTGAGGGCCATGCCGCCGGGCAGCAGCTCGCCGGTGGCCGTCGTCGCGGGTCTACCCAGACCGCCACGGCCGTTGCCGAGCAGCACGTTGATGGTGCCGCTGGGCTGGTTGACGCCATGCCTGGCGCCGGCCACGACGTCGAGCTTGCCGTCGCCGTTCACGTCGCCGACGACGATGGAGCCGACCGAACCATCGCCGGCAGCCAGCCCCGCGTCGGCCAGGTAGCTGTGGCGGGCCGCGAAGGTGCCGTCGCCTCGGCCGAGCAGCACGACGATCCATTTGTGAGCGACGGTCACCACGTCGAGGTGGTGGTCACCGTTCAGGTCGGCGAGCACGATGGGTTCTGCGTCCAGCCATTGCGTGCTGAGCTTGAAGACGCGCGGCGCGCCGAAGGTGGCGTTGCCGGCGCCGGGCAGGACGCTCAACGAGGGTTGGCTGTCCAGCCACGACTCGGGCGTGCCCAGCACGAGATCGAGCCTGCCGTTGCCGTTCAGGTCGCCGGTCGCGATGGTGCTTGTGAACGACCGCGTAGCCAGGGTGCGTACGAGTCGGAAGTGGCCGTTGACGTCGCGCACGATGGTGAGCGTGCCGCTGCGGCCGTGCACCGGTGTGTCGTTCAGGATCGCGAGATCGGCCCTGCGGCCGCCGTTGAACTTGCCGGCGATCATGGCGCCGGTGGAGTGACCGAGCGCGATCTCATGGGGGGTGGCGAAGCTGAGCGGAACGGGCTGGCCGAGCGCCCCCCGCGCCGTCTGTGCGCAGATCGCCCCCGCGATGAGGGCGACAAGGCCCAGAGCGAGCGCCGCGATGATGAGACTTCGGACCGGACGAGCCATGGGCAGACCCCCCTCTGTTGCCTGGAACCGCACGTGCTGAGTCGTACGCAGACCCCCACACTATACGCGCGTCGGCCACACGGAGTCGCCGTGACGGCGGCCGGCGGCGGTGCTCGCCCACGCGTCGCGCGGCGAGGGCGGCACCTGCGGCGCCGCGGATTCAGGCCGTCGCGGCGGGCGTCTCGGCGCGCCGCGCGATGGCCTGCGCCAGGCCCGAGAAGATGCTCTGGTGGATGGGGTAGAGGCCGTACCAGTAGGCGAGGCCGGCCAGGCCGTGGGGCTGGAAGTAGGCGGTCTGGGTGAGCAGCGAGCCGCCGCCGGTCTGCGGCGTCACCTCGAACTGCAGCCAGGCGGGACCAGGGGTGCGCATCTCGGCGCGCAGGCGCAACAGCCGGCCGGGCTCGACCGCTTCGACCCGCCAGAAGTCGAGCGCGTCGCCCGGGCGCAGCTCGTCGGGGCTGCGCCGCCCGCGCCGCATGCCCACGCCGCCGGCCAGGCGGTCGAGCAGGCCGCGCAGCTGCCAGAGGCGGTCGGCGAAGAACCAGCCGCGCCGCCCGCCGATGCCGGCCAGGGTGGCAAAGACCGCCTCGGGGGCGGCCGCCGAGGTCACGCGCCGCCGCTCGGCGATCATGCCCTCGGCGACCTTCAGGCTGACGCCGGGCTTGAGCGGGCCGCGCGCCTCGGCCCAGTAGGTCTCGATCTGCCCAGAGTTCACCAGGTCGAGCGCCCGGCGCACGGCGACGTCGTAGGGCGTCGGCGTGATGGCGAAGAGCTGCCGCGCGCTGTCGTCGCGGACGACCACCTCGCTGCGCAGCCCCTCGATGAGGGGGTGCGAGTACGAGGCCGGGATCGGCGTCACGAGGTCGACCCAGTACGACGACAGACGGGGTGTGAGCACCGGCACCGGCACGAGCAGGCGCTTGAGGCCGCGCGTGGCCGCGTAGCGGCGCATCATCTCGCCGTAGGTGAGCACCTCGGGGCCGCCGATCTCGAACGTGCGCCCGGCCGCGGCCGGCTCGTCGAGGCAGGCCGTGAGATAGTTGAGCACGTCGTCGATGGCGATCGGCTGGCAGCGCGTCGTCAGCCAGCGCGGCGTGATCATGACCGGCAGGCGCTCGGTGAGGTAGCGCAGCATCTCGAACGAGATGCTGCCCGAGCCGATCACCACGGCGGCGCGGAACTCGGTGACCGGCACGCCCGTGGAGCGCAGCACCTCGCCCACGCGCTGGCGCGAGGCCAGGTGCGCCGAAAGGCTGGCCTCGCCGGAGCCCAGGCCCCCGAGGTAGACGATGCGCTCCACCCCCGCCTCGCGCGCCGCCTCGGCGAAATTGCGGGCGGCGCGCTCGTCGCGCTCCTCGAAGCCGCGGGCGCCCTCTCCCATGGCGTGCACCAGGTAGTAGGCGACCTCGACCCCCTGCAGCGCCGGCCCCAGGCTGTCGGGGTCGAGCACGTCGCCGCGGCGCACGTCGACCTGCCAGCGGCGCCCGGCCAGGCGATCGGGGTCTCGCACCAGGCAGACGACATCGTGTCCGGCCGCGACCAGGCGCGGCACGAGACGGCCGCCCACGTAGCCGGTGGCGCCGGTCACCAGGATGCGCATGTCAGGCACTCCTCACAGGGAGCCGTCCCCCTTCGCTTGCTCGGCACGAGAGACCGACGCACTGCGGACGGATGCGCCATGGCCTCCGCGGCGGGCGGCTGCGCCGCCCGCCGCGGGGTTCTTGCCCGGCCGCCTGTGCCGGGATGCCGATGCCGTTGCCGACGAGTGAGTCAGCGGGCGACCCGCACGAGCACGTTGGCGGTGCCGAGGTCGACGGGAGCGGCCAGCGACGTGCCGAAGGTCGCGTTGATCGCGCCAACGGCGGTGGCATTGAGGTTCACGGTGACGTTCGAGACGCTGACGAAGGCGCGGCCGTGCTTCGCGGCCCGGACGATCTTGGCCTTGCTCAGGTCGAGGGCCGCGATCGACAGGCGCTTGCCGCCGTTGACGATCGCGGACAGGTGGGGGTGCTTGCTGATCGTGATGGTGAAGCGGGTCAGGCTGAGGGTCGTCCAGGCGTTGCCGCTGCGCTTGACCAGGACGATGCCGCCCGAGTGACGGATGTTGCCGGCCAGGGTGGTGGCGTTGACCGCGCCGCCCGTGACGGGGAACGAATAGCGCGCCGCGTGGGTAGTGAGCGTGATGGGCGTCGGCCACACCGGCATGGGGATGATGCCCGCGCCGAAGAGAAGGGTGGTCGTCGCCGGGTTCGTGGTGAGGGTGGTCCTTACGCCATCGAGTCGCACGCTGGCGGCCTGTGCCTTAGCCGGTGTGGCGACCAGAAGCCACGCCAGCAGGACCACAGCGGCGGCGAGGGCGACTACGCTCATCGTCGCCTTTCGCGGCGCCGGGAGAGCAACTGCACGAGCACGCATCTCATGCCTCCTTCAAGGCTGGACGACAGCCGGCCTGAGGGCCGGCCTCTGTCGGTTGCCATCGGTGCGGGTGAGGCGCGGCTCGCGCCGCATCCGGGTGGCAGATCCGTTGACACGGGGTATGATGTTCGCTAGATTATTTAGCTAAACATCGAGTTACTTGAAAATCGAGGATAACGTGGAGGCAGAGGAGCACGACCAGTACACGGCCGCCGAGCTCACCCGGGCCACGCGCAGGCTCGACATGGCGCTCGCCGAATGGCACGGCGAATTGAGCCAACGGATGGGCATGGGAGCCTCGGAGATCCTGGCCCTTGCCCGCCTGGCCATGGACGACAGTCAGGGTCCGAGCGAGCTCGCGCGCAGCCTGCACATGACGACCGGCGCGATGACGGCCGTGCTCGACCGTCTCGTCGACCGCGGCCACATCGAGCGCGTGGAGCACCCGTCGGATCGCCGCAAGGTGGCCCTGCGCCTGACCGCGAGCGCCCACGACGCGGCACGTGCGCAGCTGCGGCCGATGGTCGCGGCGATCACCGAGCTCGCCGAAGGCCTGAAGCCCGCCGAGCGGGTCGTCGTGGGACGCTTCCTCGACGATCTGAGCGCGATCGTCCACCGTGCCGCTGGTCTGCCGCAGGGCCTGTCGTCGCAAGGCGTGCCGTCGCAGACTCCGCCGTCAGACCCGCCCAAAGCGGCCCCGCCGTCGCCCGGAGCGACGCGATGAGCGAATCGGTCTGGAGCTACCCGCGTCCGCCGCGGGTCGAAGCGAGTCCACGGCGCGTGCGGGTCGTCTTCGACGGTATCGTGGTGGCCGAGAGCGAGCACGCCCTGCGCGTGCTCGAGACCAGCCACCCGCCCGTCTATTACATCCCCCACGACGACGTGCGGTTGCAGTACCTGGAGCCGAGCGGGCGCCACACGGTCTGCGAGTTCAAGGGCCGGGCCGACTACTACGGGCTCGTCCACGACGGTCGCGTTTCGCCCGACGCCGCCTGGTCGTATCCCGATCCGGTGCCGGGCTACGAGCCGCTGGCCGGCTACATCGCCTTCTATCCCGCCCGCGTCGACGCCTGCTTCGTCGACGACGAGCGTGTGCAGCCTCAGCCGGGCGACTTCTACGGCGGCTGGATCACGGCCGACATCGTCGGTCCCTTCAAGGGCGGCCGCGGCACGGCCGGCTGGTAAGAGTCCCCGCACCCGACCCGGTACGACCTCTTCTTCGAAAGGACACCTGATGGCAACAGTGACAGCGGCATCGACGGTCACGGGCGACCGCGACGGCGCGCTCGGCGGCCCGCCCGACGCGGCGCTCGCCGCCCGGTTCGGGCGGCTGCGGCTCTGGAACATCGGCGTGGGCATCGTGCTCGCCGTCCAGGCGGTGCTGATCGCCGTGCTGACCAACGGCTTCAGCCTGCCGGTGACCTCGACCTTCATGACCGGACCGCCCGGCACGCCGGCCCGGCTGCACCACCTGTTCGACGTACCCCTCGGCTGGGGTGTGGTCGCCTTTCTCGCGATCTCGGCGGGCGCTCTGCTCCTGATCGCCTCGCCGCCGGTGTTCGGCTGGTACACGGCCAACCTGCGGCACAACCGCAACTACGGCCGCTGGATCGAGTACTTCTTCAGCTCGTCGCTCATGATCGTGCTGATCGCCATGATCACGGGCATCAGCGACATCGCCGCGCTGCTGGCCATCTTCGGCGTCAACGCCGCCATGATCCTCTTCGGGGCGCTGCAGGAGAGGTACGAAGACCCCGGCCGGCCGAGCTGGCTGCCGTTCTGGTTCGGCTCGTTTGCCGGCATCGTGCCCTGGGTGGCCGTGGCCGTCTACGTCTGGGCGCCCGGTCTGAAGGTCTCGCCGCCCGGCTTCGTCTACGGCATCGTCGCCACACTGTTCGTCTTCTTCAACTGCTTCGCCGTCAACATGGTGCTGCAGTACAAGCGGGTGGGCCCCTGGCGCGACTACCTGTTCGGCGAGAAGGTCTACATCATCCTCAGTCTCACGGCCAAGGCGCTGCTGGCCTGGCAGGTGTTCTTCCCGGTCCTCATGTCGGGCAAGTGAAGAGACCCTGAGAGACGACTGGCTCCACGTGCGGCGGCCGGGCTTGAGAACGCACGCGGTGTTGCCGATATGGAGCACAGCAGCAGGCAATACCGATCGGCCCATGTGCCGAAGAGGTGGTAGTGCGTGGGTCGAAGCAAGGCAGGATCTCAGTCACCCTCGTCTGTGCCTGTCGCCAGGCCCACCGTTGCGCCCGCCGCTCCGACCGCCGCTCC
>DATIYD010000451.1:0-6573 GCA_035517975.1 Thermoleophilia bacterium
CCGCCGGCTGCTGGCCGTGCCGCTGCACCACATCTACGGCTCCGAGGAGCTCAGCATGCTCTCGCCGCCGATCGCCGGCCGGGCGCCCGCGCCCTACCTCGCCCTGGGGCCGCGCGACGCGGAACGCCTGGGCGCGTCCGACGGCCGCCCGCTGGCCATCGTGCTCCACGGCGCCGGCGAACCGCGCCTGAGCCTGCCGGTGCGCATCGAACCGTCGCTGCCCGAGGGCCTCGCGGGACTCGCGGTGGGCCTGCCCGGCGAGCCCTTCCTCGACCTGCCGGCCGAGCTCGAGATCGACACAGGGGGCGGCCGTGCCTGACGCCCTGCGAGAGCTCGCCGGCTACGCCGCGTCGACGCCCCTGGTGGGGGTCGCCTGGCTCACCGTGCTCTACGACCTCGTCATCGTGCTGGTGGTGCTGGTCGCGGTGCTCTCGATCGCGGCCGGCCTCACCTGGTTCGAGCGCCGCCTGCTGGGTTTCTTCCAGGACCGCCTCGGGCCCAACCGGGTGGGCCCCGCCGGGCTACTGCAGCCGCTCGCCGACACGGTGAAGATGTTCACCAAGGAGGACTGGATCCCGCCGTTTGCCGACCGCACGCTGTTCATCGCGGCGCCGGCCATCATCATCGTCGCCGTGCTGCTGGCCTTCGTCGTCGTGCCGGTGAGCGGCTCGTTCGTGATCGCCGACACCAACATCGGCCTGCTCTTCTTCCTGGCCATGTCGTCGCTCGGCGTCTACAGCATAGCCCTGGCCGGCTGGGCGTCGGCCAGCAAGTACTCCGTCATCGGCGGCCTGCGCGCCGCCGCCCAGATGATGAGCTACGAGGTCTTCATGGGCATCGCCCTCACGGGCGTGGTGCTGCTGGCCGGCTCGTTCGACCTGAACCGCATCGTCGAGGGCCAGCGCGGCCTCTGGTACGTCGTGCCCCAGTTCCCCGGCTTCATCGTCTTTCTGCTGGCCGGCTTTGCCGAGGTGCGCCGCATCCCGTTCGACCTGGTCGAAGCCGAGAGCGAGCTCGTGGCCGGCTACCGCACCGAGTACTCCGGCATGAAGTCCGGCATGTTCCTGGTCGGCGAGTATCTCGGCCTGACGCTCATCGCGGCGCTCATCGTGACGCTCTACTTCGGCGGCTGGCTGGGGCCGGGCCTGCCCAACTTCGTGTGGTTCCTGATCAAGCTCGCCATCTTCCTGTTCTTCTTCATCTGGGTGCGGGCCACGCTGCCGCGACCGCGCTACGACCAGCTCATGGAGCTGGGCTGGAAGCTCCTGCTGCCGATCTCGCTGCTCAACCTGATCGTGACCGGCGCCATCATCCTGGCGGTGCAGTGATGAGCTACCTGCGCGGCCTGTGGATCGTCTTCCTGCATCTCTTCCGGCGCACCGACACCGTCGAGTACCCGAAGGAGATGATCTACCTGCCGCCGCGCTACCGCGGCCGCATCGTGCTCACGCGCGACCCCGACGGCGGCGAGCGCTGCGTGGCCTGCTATCTGTGCGCCGTGGCCTGCCCGGTCGACTGCATCGCCCTGCAGGCCACCGAGGACGAGAACGGACGCCGGTACCCCGCCTGGTTTCGCATCAACTTCTCGCGCTGCATCTACTGCGGCTTCTGCGAGGAGGCCTGCCCTACCTACGCCATCCAGCTCACCCCCGATGCCGAGATGAGCGAGTACGAGCGCTCGTCGATGGTCTACGAGAAGGACGACCTGCAGATCGCCGGCACCGGCAAGTACCACGACTACAACTTCTACCGGGTCGCCGGCCTTGCGATCGGCGGCAAGGGCAAGGGCGAGGCGGAGCACGAAGACCCGCCGGCCGACCTCCACAGCCTGCTTCCCTGACGAGGAGCCCGACGCGACCGTGACAGCCGTCTTCTACATCGCAGGGGCCGTGGCGCTGATCTCGACACTGCTCGTGATCACGCGCCGCAACACGATCCACGCGCTGCTCCTGCTGGTCATCTCGCTGCTGGCCGTGGCCGTCGTCTTCTACAGTCTGGGAGCGCCGTTCGTGGCGGCCCTCGAGGTGATCGTCTACGCGGGCGCGATCATCGTCCTGTTCCTCTTCACCGTGATGCTGCTGAACGTCGGCCGCCAGGCCGAGGGCGACGAGCCCGGTCGCCTGCGCGCGGCGCACTGGCTCGCGCCGGGGCTGCTGGCCGGCGTGCTGCTCGCCTTGCTGGCGATCGCCATCGCGAGCGGTCCGTCGGCTCAGGTCGGGGCCCGCGCGGTCGGACCGGCCGAGGTCGGCGCCGCGCTGTACGGCCCCTACGCGATCGGCGTCGAGCTGGCCTCGACGCTCCTGCTGGCCGCCCTGATCGGCGCCCGTCACCTGGGTCAGCGCCAGCGCGAAGCCGACCTCGGGACCGTCGCAGCGGCGGCCACGCCGGCGACGACCGGCCCGGCAGCCGAGCCGCCGGCCGGGCTCGTGCCGGCCGGCGCGCCCGCGAGCGCGGCCGGCGACGACCCGTCCGTGACGGGCTCGCCGGGCGACGACGAGCCGGCGCCGGCCGGGCGGCCGGTCAGGTTCTGGCGCAAGGACGACGTCTGATGGCCCACGTGCCCTTCGAGTACGGGCTCTTCCTGGCCGCCGCGCTGTTTCTCGTCGGCCTGGTCGGCGTGCTCGTGCGACGCAACCTGATCTTCGTGCTGGCCTCTATCGAGATCATGCTGAACGCCGCCGGCCTGGCCTTCGTGGTGGCGGGCTCACGCTGGGGTCACGCCGACGGCCAGGTCATGTTCATCTTCGTCCTCTCGATGGCGGCCGCCGAGGTCGCCGTGGGCCTCGCCCTCGCGCTGCTCTTCCGGCGCGCCTTCGGCTCGCTCGACGTCGATGCCGCCAGCAGGATGCGAGGCTGACATGCTGCACGCCCTCTTCCTCGTGCCGCTCCTGCCCTTCGCCGGCTTCGTGATCCTCGCGTTTGCCGGGCGGCGCCTCTCGCACACCGGCGTGGCCGTCGTGGGCGCCGGTTCGGTCGGCCTGGCCGCCCTGGTCGCGATCGCCGTCTCGATCGACTTCATCGCAAACCCGCCGGCCGGCCACGCCTTCGACCAGGTCCTGTGGACCTGGCTCTCGGTGGCCGGCCTCAAGGTGCAGGTCGCGCTCTACCTCGATCCGCTGGCGGTGTGCTTCATCCTGATCATCACCTGCGTCGGCTTCCTCATCCATCTCTACTCGGTCGAGCACATGGCCGAAGACGACGGCTACGCCCGCTTCTTCACCTACATGAACCTCTTCGTGGGCTTCATGCTGGTCCTCGTGCTGGCCGACAACCTGTTGCTGCTCTACCTGGGCTGGGAGGGCGTCGGCCTGTGCAGCTACCTGCTGATCGGCTTCTGGTTCAAGCACTGGTACAACGGCTACGCCGCCCGCAAGGCCTTCGTCGTGACCCGCATCGGCGACACCGCCCTGATCGTCGGCCTGTTCCTGCTCTTCACGCAGCTCGGCACGCTGCAGATCCAGCCGCTCATGGCACGAGCGACGGCGGCCTGGCCGCAGGGCTCCGCCGTGGCGGTGGCCGCCGCCCTGCTGCTGCTCGGCGGCGCCGTCGGCAAGTCGGCCCAGCTCCCGCTGCAAACCTGGCTGCCCGACGCCATGGCCGGCCCGTCGCCGGTCAGCGCCCTGATCCACGCGGCCACGATGGTCACCGCCGGCGTCTACCTGATCGCCCGCACCAACGTGCTCTTCGACCTCGCGCCGGCGGCCCGCACCACCGTGGCCGTGATCGGCGCGGCGACGCTGCTCTACGCCGGCGTGAGCGCCCTGTTCCAGGTCGACCTCAAGCGCATCCTGGCCTACTCGACGGTGAGCCAGGTGGGCTACATGTTCCTCGCCCTGGGCGTGGGCGCCTGGTCGGCCGGCGTGTTCATGTTCATCACGCATGCCTTCTTCAAGGCCCTGCTGTTCCTGTCGGCCGGCGTGGTGATCGACGCGCTCGAAGACGAGCACGATATCTTCAAGATGGGCGGGCTGCGCACGCGTCTGCCGTTTGCCTTCTGGACGTTCCTGATCGGCGCCGCCGCCCTTGCCGCCCTGCCCATCGTGACGGCCGGCTTCTACAGCAAGGACCTCATCATCGACCGCGCCCTGCAGTCGACCGAGGGCGGCGTCTGGCTGTGGCTCGCCGCCCTCGCCGGCTCGCTGCTCACCGGCCTCTATGCCTTCAGGGCGGTCTTCGTCGTGTTCTTCGGCGAGGCCCGCAGCGATCCGCGGCTCGACTTCCGGGCCGGCTGGGCCGTGCGCCTGCCTCTCTACGTGCTGGCGGCCCTGGCCGTGATCGGCGGGCTGATCGACATCCCGCGGGGCTGGGCCCACCTGCAGAAGCTCGACGACTTCCTGGCGCCCGTGCTGCCGGCCGCGCCGCTGCGCCACGGCGGCCTCGCCGGAGCCCTGTGGACGACCTTCCTGCCCGGCATCGTGGCCGTAGCCGGGATCGGCCTCGCCTGGCTGCTCTACCAGCGCCGCCGCCAGGAGGTCGCCGAGGCCGACACGTCACCGGCGGCCCGCTACTTCCTGGGCGGCTGGGGCTTCGACGTGCTCTACCGCTACGTCTTCGAGGTGCCCTACCTGTGGTTCGCGCACGTGTGCCGCGACGACCCCTTCGATGTACCCGTCGCCGGCATCGCTCGCCTCACGCGAGCCGGCTGGCGTGGCCTCAGCGCCACCCAGAACGGGCTCGTGCGCTCGTATGTGTTCGTCATCGGGCTGGGCGTCGTGGTCGGCGTGTTGCTGGTGGTGCTCCGATGATCGCGACTTCGTCGTCATCGCTCAGGCTGGCGCGACTTCGTGGCGCGCCTAGTCCGATGATCGCGACTTCGTTGTCATCGCTCAGGCAGGCGCGACTTCGTGGCGCGCCTAGTCCGATGAGAGCGACTTCGTCGTCATCGCTCAGGCAGGCGCGACTTCGTGGCGCGCCTAGTCCGATGAGCGCGGCACCCGGAACGGGGGTGACGAGGCGATGATCCTGGTCGTGCTGCTCGCCTGGCCGTTCGTCGCCGGCATCGCCGCCTGGATCGCCGGCCGGCGGCGGCCCGAGGCCGCCCGCTGGGTCTCGGTCATGGCCCTGGCCGCCGGCCTCGTCGCCGTGATCGTCGAGTGGGCCTTGAAGGCGCCCGACTTCGCGCTCGCCGGTCACGGTCCGTTCGTGGCCAGCGTCCACGCGGCCTGGGTGCCGCAGCTCGGCATCAGCTTCTTCCTGGCCGCCGACGGTTTCAGCCTGCTCATGGTCACCCTGTGCTACGCGATCGGCCTGCTGGCCGTGCTCTCGTCGTGGCGCGAGGTGACCGAACGCGTCGGCTTCTTCCACTTCATGCTCCTGTGGACGATCGCCGCCCTGGTCGGCGTGTTCACCGCTCTCGACCTGTTCCTCTTCTACTTCCTCTTCGAGATGATGCTCGTCCCCATGTACTTCCTGATCGCCATCTGGGGCCACGAGCGGCGCGTCTACGCCGCCATCAAGTTCTTCCTGTTCACCCAGATCGGCGGCCTGCTCATGCTCGTCAGCATCCTCGCCCTGTACGTCATCCACGGCCGCCAGACCGGTGTCTACACCTTCGACTACCTGCGCCTGCTGGGCACGCACCTCTCGCTCGCCACCGCGACCTGGCTCATGCTCGGCTTCTTCGCCGCCTTCGCCGTGAAGCTGCCGGCGGTGCCGCTGCACACCTGGCTGCCCGACGCCCACACCCAGGCGCCGACCGCCGGCAGCCTCGTGCTGGCCGCCCTGCTGATCAAGATCGGCGCCTACGGGATGATCCGCTTTATGGTGCCCCTGTTCCCCCACGCCGCGTTCCACGCCGCGCCGGTGTTCATGGGGCTCGCCGTGCTCGGCATCCTCTACGGCGCCGTGCTGGCGTTCGCCCAGCACGACTTCAAACGCCTCGTGGCCTACACCAGCGTGAGCCACATGGGCTTCGTGCTGCTGGCCATCTTCGCCTGGAACACGCTGGCCCTGCAGGGCGCCGTGCTCGAGATCGTCTGTCACGCGTTCTCGACCGGCGCGCTGTTCGCCATCGTCGGGCTCATGTCCGAACGGCTGCACACCCGCGACATGGACAAGATGGGCGGCCTGTGGCTCACCGCGCCCGCCATGGGCGCCATGACGCTCGTGTTCGCCCTGGCCTCGCTGGGGCTGCCCACGCTGGGCAACTTCGTCGCCGAGTTCCTCATCCTGGTCGGCACCTGGCCGGTGAGCGAGCCGGCCACGGTGCTGGCCGCCTTCGGCCTGGTCGCCGCCACGGTCTACTCGCTCTGGATCGTGCAGCGTGTGTTCCAGGGGCGCGAGACGCCCACGGCGGTCATCCCCGACCTGACGCTGCGCGAGGCGGGCATGCTCGCCGCCATGGCGGCGCCGCTGCTCTGGCTCGGCGTGTACCCGCAGCCCATCCTGAACACGGTCCGGCCCGGTCTCGCCGCGCTGCAGCGCGTGGCCGTGCGTGCGCCCGCCGCGCCGGCGAGCGCGACCGGCGCCGCCCCCGCAGCGCTGCTGCGCACCGGCGACGGCTCGCCCGCCGCGCCACCGCCGGGTGAGGAGCCCCGGTGAAGGCCGCCGACATCATCACGCTGCTGCCCTTCG
>DATIYD010000452.1:0-2818 GCA_035517975.1 Thermoleophilia bacterium
CTTGGCAAGCTTTCGCCCCGCCCCCCTGGGCGGCACGTTCGCGCGGGTCGGACTCGCGCGGCCGGCTCCTGCGCCGGCCGGCTGCGGGCCACGCCGCCCGTGCTGCGGCGGCCTTTAGATCAGGTCGTAGGCCGCTTCGCCGAACTCGGTCTCGTCGAGACCCTTCAGCTGGACGGAATCGGGCACGCGGACGGGCCCGAAGAGGTTGATGAGCTTGAGGATGAGGAACGTGGCCACGAACGCGTAGGCGGCGATCACGACGGCCGTGACGACCTGCCAGCCGAAGAAGCTCCAGTGGCCTGTGATCAAGCCCTGGCCGCCGGTCGGGTTGACCGCGTAGGTGGCAAAGACGCCGAGCAGGATGATGCCCAGCGTGCCTCCGACACCGTGAGCGGCCCAGACGTCGAGGGCGTCGTCCCACTGCATCCTGCTCTTCAGGATGACGGCGTAGTAGCACGCAGAACCGGCGCTCAGGCCGATGATGAACGAGGCCCAGGTGGGCACGTAGCCGGCGCACGGGGTGATCGTGGCCAGACCGGCGACGGCGCCGGTGAGGGCTCCGACCAGGCTGGGCTTGCCGTCGTGCCACCAGGTGATGGCCAGCCAGGTGCACATCGCGATCGAGCCGGCGATGTCGGTGTTGACGAAGGCCTGGGCGGCGAAGCCGTTGGCGGCGTAGCCGTCGCCGCTGTTGAAGCCGAACCAGCCGAACCACAGCAGGCCGGTGCCGAGGGCGACGAAGGCAACGTTGTGGGGCAGGCTGCGCTCGCCGGGGGCGAACTTGCGCCTGCCGACAACGAACACCGAGGCCAGGGCCGCGTAGCCGGCGCTCATGTGGACCACCGCGCCGCCGGCCCAGTCACGCACACCGTGCTGGGCAAGCCAGCCGCCGCCCCAGATCCAGTGCACGAAGGGGATATAGACGATGATGCTCCACAGCACGAGGAACCACAGGTAGCTCTTGAACTTGACGCGGTCGGCGAAGGCGCCGGTGATGAGCGCCGGCGTGATGATGGCGAACATCTCCTGGTAGACGAAGTGCGCCTGGGCGGGGATGGTGGGCGCCCAGGGGCCCGGCAGGTGGCCGACGTGGGTGAGCGCCGCCCAGGAGAAGTTGCCGATGAGGCCGCCGGCATCGCCCGAGAAGGCGAGCGAATAGCCGAAGAACACCCAGATCGTGGTTACGATGCCCATCGAGATGAACGACTGCATCATGATCGCGAGGAAGTTCTTGCGGCGTACCAGGCCGCCGTAGAAGAACGCGAGCGCCGGCGTCATGAGCGCGACGAGTGCCGCGCAGATGAGGACGAACGCCGTGTCCCCTGTGTTGATGTGCCCGACCATCACTCCTCCTTGGAGCTCGCTCAGGCGCGACGGCAGGGCAGGCGTAGGAAGGCGGACACTATTGCCGGACCCCGACCCCTCGAACCGTGAGCATGTTGCGAGCCTGCGGGGGATCAACCTCGACCCCGAAGACTCCCCAATGTGCCTAGTCTCCACCCGCGCCGTTCGGGCTGCAAACGGCGCGCTTGCGCCGGAACGGCCAAGCGGGGCCGCCGGTGCTGTACGAGACGCTTCGCGGAGGTGGCGGGGGCGGGGCCGGTCGGCTTGCATCGGCCCCGCGCACGGCCTCGTCGGCGTGGCGGTGTACGCCTACGGGGAAGCCGGCGGCGGCTCGTCGTCGTCGTCGTCGAGCGAGTCGAGGATCTCGAGCGCCTCCGCAGGCACTGTGCCGGTGCGCAGGGCGCGGATCTCGACCAGGGCGATCGCCACGGTGGCGGCCACCGGGATGGCGAGCAGCACGCCGACGATGCCGGCTACGGCCGCACCGCAGAGACTCGCCAGCAGGACGGCCAGCGGCGACAGGGCGACGGTGCGCGAGTAGACGGTCGTCTGGATCAGGTTGTTCTCGACCTGCTGGTAGACGATGAAGTAGATGGCGAGCACGAGAGCCGGCAGCCAGCCGGCGCCTGCGCCGGCCACGATCACGCAGACGATCGCGCCGAGGGTGGCGCCGAGCAGTGGGATCAGGTCGAGCACGGCCACGGCGACGGCCAGCGGCAGCGCGAAAGGCACGCCGACGATCAGCATCGCGACGTAGGCGGCGATGCCGGCGATCAGGCTGATGAGGAGATTGCCGCGCACGTAGCCGCCCACCGAGGTCAGCAGGTGCGAGCCCAGGTCGCGGGCGACGGGGCGGTCTGCGGCGGGCAGCAGCGTGAGCGTCCACTCCCAGGTGCGCGGCCCCTCGATCAGCAGCAGGACCGTCATGGTGAGGATCGAGACGATCGCCGCCAGCACCGTGAACGTCGTGCGCAGGGCCTGCAGCGCCGGCGTGCCGGCGCCGGCGAGAAGCGAGAGCCCGCGCGGCGCGAGCGCCTTCAGGTGCTCGACGATGTGGAACCGCGACTCGAGGCTGGAGGCGGGGCTACCGGGCTTCGTGAGATCGTGCACGTAGGCCGGCAGGTCGTTCAGGAGCTGGCGGCCCTGGTTGATGAGCGGCACCGCGAGCAGGGCGATGATGCCGGCCAGCACGACGATTGCCGCCAGGCTGACGAGTACCGCCGCCAGGCCGCGCCTGAACCGGTGGCGGGTGAGCCACGCGACGGCCGGCTCGAGAGCCATGGCCAGCACCACGGCGATGACCAGCCAGAGGATGATCTCGCGGACCTCGAGGAACAGCCAGACGCCGGCGGCGAAGGCGACGACCACCGAGAGCACCACCGCCGTACGCCGGGCGAGCTCGCCCAGGGGCAGCGAGCCGAAGGCCGCGGCATCGGCCGTGGGCGGCGCCGGCGGCGGGCCCGGGGGCGGCGCC
>DATIYD010000453.1:0-2243 GCA_035517975.1 Thermoleophilia bacterium
CGCGGCGTTCCTGCTCGCGGCCGGGATCTTCGGCCTGATCCAGCGCCGCTCGCTCATCGGCATGCTCATCGCCGGCGAGCTGATCTTCTCCGCCGCCTCGCTCAATTTCATGGCCCTGAACCGCTTCGTGGCGCCCGACCCGGCGGTCGGGCAGATCGCCGTCCTGTTCATCATGGGCCTCGCCGCGGCCGAGGTCGTGATCGCGCTGAGCATCATCATCGCGGTCTACCGCAACTACCGCTCCATCCGCGTCAAGGAGCTGGCGGAGCTGAAAGGCTGACGCGATGCCTCCGGTGAACGACCCCCGCCTGCTCATCGCCGTCCTTGCCCCGCTCGCGGGCGCCGGCCTGGTGATGGCGACCGGCAGGCGGCCGAACCTGCGCGAGGCCTGCTCGCTGCTCGCCGCGCTCGTCCTGTTCCTGGTCGTGGCCTCGCTCGTGCCCTGCGTGCGCGCCGGGCGGGCCCTGCACTACACGATCTTCCCGCTCCTGCCCGGCCTGAGCGTGGCGCTGCGCGCCGACGCCCTGTCCATGATCTTCGCCGGCGCCGCCTCGGCGCTGTGGGTGCTGACGGTGTTCTACTCGGCCGGCTACATGCGCAGCCTCGGCGAGCACGCCCAGACGCGCTTCAACACCTGCTTCGCGCTGGCCATCTTCGGCGCCATCGGCTGCGCCTTCGCCGACAACCTGCTCACCCTCTACCTGTTCTACGAGATCGTGAGCATCACGACCTACCCGCTCGTCGCCCACCACCAGGACGAGGAGGGTTACGAGAGCGGGAAGAAGTACCTCACCTACCTGACCACCGCCGCCAAGGGGCTGATCCTCCCCGCGATGGTGCTGATCTACGTGCTCTCCGGCACCCTCGATTTCGCGACCAACGCCAGCACCGGCATCCTGCCCGCCGGCGTGCACCACGGCCTCATCGCCATCCTCTACGTCTGCTGCCTGTTCGGCTTCGCCAAGAACGCCGTCATGCCGCTGCACAACTGGCTGCCGAGCGCGATGGTGGCGCCCACGCCGGTCAGCGCGCTGCTCCATGCCGTGGCCGTGGTCAAGGCCGGCGTGTTCGCGACCGTGCGCGTGATGCTCTACGTCTTCGGCGTCGACACGATGGCCCGGTTGCATCTCGGCCTGCCCACGGCCTACTTCGTCTCGATCACCATCCTCGTCGGCTCGATCATCGCCCTGAGCAAGGACGACCTGAAGGCGCGGCTGGCCTACTCCACGGTCAGCCAGCTCTCGTATGTGATCCTCGGCGTGGCGTTGCTGACGCCGGTGGGCGTCGCCGGCGGCCTGTTCCACATCGCCGCCCACGCCTTCGGGAAGATCACCCTGTTCTTCTGCGCCGGCGCCATCTACGTCGCCACCCACAAGAAGAAGATCTCCGAGATGCACGGCCTCGGCCGGGCGATGCCCTTCACCTTCGGCGCCTTCGGCGTCGCGGCGCTGAGCATGATCGGCGCCCCGCCGGTGGGCGGCTTCATCTCCAAGCTGTACCTGCTCGTGGGCGCGCTCGACGCCGGGTCGATCGGCATCGTCGTGATCCTGCTCGTCAGCGCGATCCTCAACGCCGCCTATTTCGCGCCGGTCGTCTACCACGCCTTCTTCAGCCCGGCGCCCGCCGGCGACGCCGGCCACGCCTGGCGCGAGGCGCCGCTGGCGATGCTCATCCCGCTCTGCCTAACCGCCGTGATCTCCGTGCTGATCGGCATCTTCCCCGGCGTCTTCATGCACTTCGCCGCCGCCGTCCTGCCATGAAACCCAGTCGCGAGTATCGAGTAGCCAGTAGCGAGCATGACGCCGCGCCGGGCTTTGCTACCCGCTACCTCTTCGTGCCGTGAAATTGCTCGGTATCATTGATTTCCTTCGCGACCGCCTCCCGACCGTGGTGCGGGCCGGGTGCGCGGTGCTGGCGCTGCTGATCGTGCTCGATGCGCTGCCGGCCGTGGTCGACAAGACGCACGCCCACACGGGGGTGGAGCACCTGCCGGGCTTCTGGTCGGTCTTCGGCCTGCTCGGCTGCCTCGTGCTCGTCGTCTTTTCCAAGAGCCTCGGCCACCTCGGCGTCTCGCAGCGGGAGGATTACTACGATGAGTAACCCGTGGATCCATCCCGCGCTGGTCCTGCTGCTCGGTGGCGTCGTGCTGCCCTGGATGCCGCGCAGCGCGAAGAAGGGTTTCCTCCTCCTCGTGCCGCTGCTGGCCTACGGGCTCGTGGTCGTGATGCCGCGCGGCGAGTTCG
>DATIYD010000454.1:0-6871 GCA_035517975.1 Thermoleophilia bacterium
ATGAGCTACCAGTCGCGTGGCGCCTCGCGCAAGGACCTCGTGGCCGGTCTGGCCTACTCGATCGCCTACAACTACCTGAACCGCCTCGTGCGCGAGCGCAAGATCGGCGACTGCATCTTCTTCCAGGGCGGCACCGCCTACAACGACGCCGTGGCGGCCGCCTTCGCCCAGATCCTGGGCAAGGAGATCATCGTGCCGCCCCACAACGGGGTCATGGGGGCGATCGGCATGGCGCTGCTGGCGCGCGAGCGCATGGGCCGCACCGGCGAGGTCACCACCTTCCGCGGCTGGGACCTCTCGGCGGTCGACTACACCGTCAAGGATTTCGTCTGCAAACACTGTTCCAACGAGTGTGACATCCGCCAGTTCACGATCGAGGGCGAGAAGACCTACTGGGGCGACAAGTGCTCCGACCGTTACCGCAAGCGGGCGAAGGTCGACAAACAGCCCGTGATCGCCGACCTCGTGGCGCTGCGCGAACGGTTCCTCCTCGAGCCCTACGAGGTGGCCGTGGCGCGCGCCGAAGCGGCGGGCGCGCAGACGACGATCGGCATCCCGCGGACCATGTACACCTTCGACCGGCTGCCCTTCTGGGCGACCTTCTGGGCCGAGCTCGGCTGCCGGCCGGTCCTGTCGCGCGAGACCGACAAGGGCATCCGCGAGGCGGGCGTCGACATCACGGTGGCCGAGCCCTGCTTCCCCATCCGGGTGGCCCACGGGCACGCCGAGGCGCTCGCTCACGACGGCGCCGACTTCATCTTCATGCCCAACGTGCTGAACGAGGAGACCGAGTTTCCCGACACCAACTCGCACGCCTGTCCGTGGGGGCAGACCCTCCCGTTCGTCCTGCGCCGCGCGCCGCGCCTCGAGCAGTTCGCCGATCGCATCCTGGTGCCGCGGGTGCGGTTCCGACTCGGCATCTCCAAGTTCGTCGCCGACGTCGCGCCGATGAGCCGGCAGCTCGGTCTGACCGACGAGCGGGTGCGTGCCGCCTACAGGGCAGGCGAGGCCGCGCAGCAGACCTTCCGCGAGCAGATCGCCGCCGCCGGCGCCGCGGCCCTCGCCGACCTCGAGGCATCGGGCGAGCTCGGCATCGTGGTCATCGGACGCCCGTACAACATGTACGACAAGGGCGTGAACATGGACATCCCGCGCAAGCTGCGCACCTTCTACGGCGTGAACGTCATCCCCATGGACTTCTTGCCGCTGAAGGGCATCGACGTGCGCCACGTGGTGCCCAACATGTACTGGAACTACGGCCGCAAGATCCTGCAGGCCGGGGCCTTCGTCGGCACGCGCGAGCGGCTGCACATCATCTACCTGACGAACTTCAAGTGCGGCCCCGACTCGTACATCAAGCACTACATCAGAGCGGCCTCGGGCAAGCCGTTCCTCACGTTGCAGTTCGACGAGCACCAGAACGACGCCGGCGCCATGACCCGCTGCGAGGCCTACCTCGACAGCAAGGGCTTCCTGCGCTGGTGGTCACAGGGCGGCGACGACGATCTGGCCGGCGTGCCGCTCGCGGCGGCCGGCGAGCTCTCGGGCGCCACGGTCGAGGCGTAGGCGGCGGCGTGGTCGAGTACGGTTCTCTCGTGGTGACCGGCGATGGGCGCGGCGAGCCGCCGGCGCCGCCGACCGACCCGCGCGTGCTGCAGGCCGTGCGCGACTTCGACCTCGAGGGGCGCACCCTGTTCCTGCCGCACATGCCCTACGGCGGCTCCTATCTGCTCGCCGCGGCGATCCGGTCGATCGGTTTCGACTGCTGGCCCACGACCCACTCCGACGCCCGCAGCATGCAGCTGGGCGGCACGGTCACGTCGGGCGAGGAGTGCTATCCGCAGAAGATCACCGTGGGCGACTTCCTGCGCATGATCGACGACCTCGGTCGCGACAAGGTCGCGTTCCTCATGCCCGAGGCCAACGGCCCGTGCCGCTTCGGCCAGTACCGTCATCTCATCCGGCGCACGCTCGACGATCTGGGCTACACCGACGTGCCCGTCATCACCATCACCTCCAACGACGGCTACTCGTCGATCGGACAGTACTCGCGCGCGCTCATCCGCACGGCGTGGCGCGCCGTCCTCGCCAACGACGCGCTCATGAAGATGCTGCTGCGCACGAGACCCTACGAGCTCGAACGGGGTGCCACCGACAGGGTCTATCTCGATGCACTGCGCGACGTCGGACGGGCTCTGGCTCTTCGCGAGGTCTCCGACCGCGAACGCCTGCGCGCGACGGTGACCGCCCTCACGGCCGCGCGCGACCGGTTTCGCGCCGTGCCGGCGCGCTACGACCGGTCGCGCCCCCTGATCGGCGTCGTGGGCGAGATCTTCTGCCGCCTCAACCAGTTCGCCAACGCCGACGTGGTGCGCATGGTCGAAGAGCAGGGCGGCGAGTGCTGGCTGGCCGGCATCGGCGAATGGGTGTGGTACACCGACGACGAGCACCGGCGCCGGCTCATCGACGAAGGTCGCGGCCGGTCGCGCGAGGCCTTTGTCCGGGTGCTCAAAGCCGCCGTCATGCATCGCGACCAGAACGCTCTGCTCGGCCCGTTCGCCGACGACTTCGCCGGTTACGAAGAGGAGCACTCCGTGCGCGCCGTGCTCGATCGCGCCTGGGAGTACCTGCCCTACGACGGTGCGCTCGGCGAGATGGTGATCAGCACCGGCACGTCGATCTACCTGCAGGGCAAGGGCGTCGACGGCATCATCGACATCAGCCCGTTCACCTGCATGAACGGCATCGTCACCGAGGCCATCTATCCGGCCGTGAGCCGCGATCTCGACGGCCTGCCGATCCGCACCTTCTACTTCGACGGCACGCAGAGCGACATGGAGCGCGACATCGGCATCTTCCTCGAGCTGGCGCGCACCTACCAGCGCCGCAAGAAGCCGGTCCGGCAGTTCCCCGCCTGTTTCGGCGAGGACGCCGCGGTCTGACGCCGCCTGCGTTCCTGCCGCCGGCACACATCTGTCGCGTGGCCTCCGTCATCCTCCTCGTCGCCCACTTTTGCCTGTCGCGCGGTGGGCGCGACGTATGCTCATGAGCGGCAGCAGCGAGCGGCGCGTCGCAGGCGAGCGGCGCCGCAGAAAGGCATGAGTGCGATGACGGACACGGAAACGGTGGTGGCCGACCTGCGAACGCCTGAGTTCGCGCGCGACGCGATCGTCAGCAGGAGCCTGGTCGAGAACGACCACCACAAGATCATCCTCTTCACGCTGAGCGCGGGGCAGGAGCTCTCCGAGCACACGGCCAGCGTGCCGGCCAGCATCCAGATCCTGGCCGGCGAGGGCAGCGTGGAGCTGGCCGGGAAGGAGCACGCCGCCCGGCCGGGAATGCTCTACTACATGCCTGCGGAGCTTAGGCACGCCGTCCGGGCACGGGGCGACCTGGCCTTCCTGCTCACGATGTTCCGGACGTAAGGTCGGCCGGCGCGCGACGCAAGCGCGTCCGAAGACGGGGGTCGAAGTGAGAACGTCGGGACTACGCGCGCGATTCCATGCCTTGTCTCGCGGCGGGCGGCCGTTGTCGGCCGTCGCGGCGCTCGTCGCTGTGGCCGCCGCGCTGGCCGCCTGCGGCGGCGCGACGCCGCAGCCGACGGCGACTGTGACGATCACGCCCTCTACGAGCGCGTCACCCGCGGCCTCCCCGTCGACCAGCACGGCGCCCTCGACTGCGGCGACCACCGCCGTCAAGGTCTACCTCCTGCGCCCCATCGGTGGCGCGCAGCCCGTGCACGCACCCTTCGTGGCCACGGCGCGGCGCGCGGTGCCGCAGACCAAGGCCGTCGCCACCGCCGCCATGACCGCTCTGCTGGCCGGGCCGACAGCGCGCGACCGCGCCATCGGCATGTCGACCGACATCCCGACCGGCACGACCTTGCACGGCGTGACGATCGCCGGCGGCGTGGCGACGGTCGACCTCTCGAGCGCCTTCGGTGCGGCCGGCACGAAGGGCGCGATGACGGCACGGCTCGCGCAGGTCGTGTACACGCTCACGCAGTTCCCGGCGGTCGCCAAGGGTGTGCTCTTCAGGATCGACGGCGCGGCCGTGACGAGCTTCGGCGCCACGGGCATCGATCTGACACACCCGCAGGTGCGCGCGGGCTACGAGTCGGTCACGCCACCGATCTTCGTCGACGACCCCGCCCCCTTCGACACGGTGGGCGGCACGCTGCGGGTATCGGGTACGGCCGACGTCTTCGAAGCCACGTTCCGGGCCCGGGTGGTCGTCGGCTCGTTCCACAAGACGCTCACCGTGATGGCGACCTCGGGCAGCGGCACGCGTGGGACCTTCGCCTTCAACGTCGCCCTGCCGGCCGGCGCCTCGAGCGGCAAGCTCACCGTCTGGGACGCGTCGGCCGAGAACGGCGCGGCGCTGCACACCGTCACCATCCCGCTCGCCGTCAAGTAGGGCGGCAATCGCCCGGCCAGAGGGCGATGGCCGCAGACGCGACCCTGCGGGGCGACCGCGGCGACCGCGGCGGCCGCCGGTCGGCTGATCGGAGCCGGCGGCGTGGCTACCGCGCGAAGGGGTACCGGACCTCGGTCAGGTAGTCGGCCGGCGCGCGGCCGGGAGCGGGACCCTCGAGGAACACCTCGGCGACCGGGCCCGCGCGGCGGTAACCCACCGCTTCGAGCTCGGCGTTCACGGCGTCGTGGGCGGCACCCAGACCGCCGTACGGGCCGCGGTGACGCACGACCATGGCGTGATGGGCGGGGATCAGCACCGTGGCCAGCTCGCCCACGCGATCGGGCGTACGACCCTCGGCGTCGGGCACGAGCGCGCGGCAGACCTCGTAGTCGGTGTCGGCCGGGTCGTAGTCGTCGCCGTCGAAGAAGCGCGCCATGAGCGGCCCCGCGCCGGCCGCGCCGGCGCTCTCCAGCACGGCATCCAGACGCGCGGCCCGGGTGCGCAGCTCGGCGACCGGCCCGCGGCCACCCAGGCAGGCGCAGACCTGCTCGGGGATGCGCTCGATCTCGACGTCGTACTCCACGGCGGGCATCGTATCCGCGGCTCGTCCGTCGCGCACCGTTGCCCGTAGCTGTCGGCCGCGCCCCGCCGCCGCCGGGCGCGGCTCAGTCGCCGCGCACCGCCAGCGTGGTCTCGTCGGCTACGGCGAGGCCGTCGCGCACGAGGCTCGCGATCACCGCCCTGCACGCCGCCTCGGAGATGCCGAGCGCCGCGGCGGCCTCGGCCCTTGTCAACGGGCCGCGCTCGACCAGAGCCCGCAGCAGACGCGCCCGGCGCTGCCGCGGCGAGCCGGCGAAGGGAGTCTGACGGGTGCGCGGGGCGATCCCCGTGGCGCGCGAGGTGAGCACGAGCGAACCGTAGTCCATGAGCGCGTTGTGCCAGTCGCGCGAGCGCCCCCGGGGCAGCGCCGCCTCGGCGACCGACTGGAGCGCCGCCGCCGCGAGGTCGTGTGGCAGGCCGAGCTCGCTCGTCAGCACGCGGCGCACGTTGGCGTCGACCGCTGCCAGGTCGGCGTTGTGGGCGAAGACGAGCACGGCACGTGCCGTGTAGGGGCCGATGCCGGGCAAGGCCCGCAGGGCGTCGAGGTCGGTCGGCAGGCGGCCGTTCGGCAGGGCGTCGGCGCAGCGCTTGAGGCGCAGCGCGCGGTTGTTGTAGCCCAGCCCGAGCCAGGCGGTCAGCACGTCGGCAAGCGCGGCGTCGGCCAGGCTCGCCAGGGTCGGAAACCGCGTCAGGAACTCCGGGTAGCGGGCGACGACGCGCGGCACCTGCGTCTGTTGCAGCATGACCTCACTCACCAGGATTGCGTAGGGATCGGTCGTGTGCCGCCAGGGCAGGTCGCGGCCGTTCTCCGCGTACCAGCCGAGCAGACGCTCCTGAAGGGTGGCGAGGCGGGCCGGCGACAGACCCGGTGCGCCGTCAGGTGCCGCATCGCGCCGACGGTGTGCGGGGCCAGGCGCGCCGGCGGCAGCCGGCGCATACCCGGACGGCCGTAGTCCGGGCGGCTGTCGTACGGACGGCCGCCGCGCAGGGCTCACTCGGCGATCTCGTCCCAGGCGCCGTAGAGCGCCTCGAGGGCCGCCTCGGCGCGCTGACGCTCGCCGGCCAGCTCGGCCGCCGCCGCGCGGTCGTCGTAGGTGCGGGGATCCGAGAGACGCTCGTCGATCTCGCCGAGACGCTTCTCGGTGCGCAGGATGTCGGTCTCGAGGGCGCGCTGGCGAGCGCGGCGGCGGCGCGCCTCTTCGGTGGCCTCGCGGGAGCGGGTGGCCACGCTGTCGATCAGGGGACGGTCGTGGGTGATGAGCAGCACCGTGCCGGAGTAGTCGGCAAGGGCGGCCGCGAGCGCCTCGACCGAGTCGACGTCGAGGTGGTTGGTCGGCTCGTCGAGCACCAGGAAGTTGGCGTCGCCGGTGAGCAGCGTGAGCAGACGCAGCCGGCTGCGCTCGCCGCCGGAGAGCTGGGCGACCGTCTTGTGGGCCTCGTCGGCGCTGAACAGGAACCGGCCCAGCAGGCCGCGGGCGACCTGCTCGTCGTGCCCGGTCAGGGGGAGCACGGTCTCGAGAGCGGTCGCGTCCTCGTCGAGCTCGCGGCCCTGCTGCGAGAAGTAGGCGAGCCGCGCGTTGTGGCCGATGTGGGCGGCGCCGTCGCTCAGGGTGCGCAGTCCGACGACCGTCTCCACCAGCGTGGTCTTGCCGGCGCCGTTGGGGCCCAGCAGGGCGACCTTCTCGCCGCGCTCCATGACCACGTCGATGTCGTGGACGAGCGCGCGGCGCTCGCCGACCCCGGCTTCGCCGCCCACGGCGAGCGCCCCGGTCTTCATCTCCAGCACCACCCGCGACGAGGGCTGCGGCTGCGGCAGCCCGAGGTGGAAGGTGCGGGCCCGCCGCGGCGGCGCCTT
>DATIYD010000455.1:0-3604 GCA_035517975.1 Thermoleophilia bacterium
TGCAACGTCACCTTGAGCCCGACCTTCTGCAGGTAGCCGGCGATCAGCTTGGCGGCAACGACGTACTGGTTCTTCTCGGTCACCGCCCACAGCCGCAGCTTGATCGGCTTGCCGTCGTGACCCAGGCGAACGCCGCCGACCTCCCTGTAGCCGGCCGCGTCGAGCAACCGCCCCGCCTTGGCCGGATCGTAGGTGTACGCCTGGTCTGCCGGCGGCTCCCAGTGGTAGTCGAGGGGCGCCTTCCAGTAGCCGCTCGGCAGGAAGCTGGTCGCCGGCAGGGCCGCGCCGTTGTAGGCGATGGTGGCGATGGCGCGGCGGTCGATGGCCCAGTTGAGCGCGGTGCGGAAGCGCCAGTCCTTGAGCGCCGGGTTGCCCGTCGAGGGGCCCAGCGTGTAGCAGTTGACCCCGAGGTTCTCGAAGGAGTCGTCGGTGGCCTTGTGCGCCGTCCAGGTCGGCTTGCCGATGAACGACTGATACTGCGCGGGGGCCACGTCGGCGTACTGGATCGAGCCCGAGCGCAGGTCGGCGGCCTCGGTCTCCTGGTTGGTGTAGAAGCGGAAAAGGATCTCGTCGACCTTCGGCGCCCCACCCCAGTAGCTCTTGTTGGCCTTGACGCGCACGTACTGGTCCTTCACCCAGTCGACCACCTGGAAGGGGCCGCTGCCGATCACCGGCGCCGGGTTCTGGAATTTGTTCTGCGCGTCGGACGGGCTGATCTTGCTCCAGATGTGGGCCGGCAGGATGGGCACCCACATCTGCAGGATCCCGGCCTTGGGCCGGGTGCAGTCGAAGCGCACCGTAGAAGGGTCGATGGCGACGGCGTCTTTGACGAACTGGGTGTAGTTGGTATAGGCGCTCATCTGGTTCTTGATGATGTAGTTGAACGTGAAGGCCACGTCGGCGGCGGTGAGCGGCAGACCGTCCTGCCACCTGATGCCCTTGCGGATCTTGAAGGTCCAGGTCTTGCCGTCGGGGGAGTGCGACCAGCTCGTCGCGACCCCGGGGACGGGCGCCAGCGTGTCGCGGTCGTAGTTGACGAGATAGTCGTAGTTCATGCGGTAGAGATCGTAGGCGACGTTCTGCTGGCCGACGAACGGGTTGAGGCTGTCGAGGTTCTGGTACCAGCCCACCTGCAGGACGATCTTCTTGCCGCTCGCAGGGCTTGGGCTCGAGCTGTCGGCCAGGGCGCTGCCGAGGCTCCACAGAAGCGCCGCGAGCACGACCGCGACCACGACGATGACCGGCAGGCGGCGCCCGCGCCAAGACGACGACTCCAGCAAGCGTTCCATGGACCTCCCCCCCAGTGACCCCCGGCCGGCGACCTGGTGCCGCCGGCGTGTCCAGTCTGTACCGACCACGGGGTAGAGTTCAAGGAGACGCCGGCGGGGGCCGGCAGCGCCGGCCCCCGCCGGCGTCGAACGGCGGTCAAGAGCCGCAGGTGACGTGAGCCGAGAGGTGACGATGACGAACGACGAAGAGACGACCGTCTCGTGGAAGGCGATCCAGCCGCACTGGAAGGTCTGGTCGGCCGACGACGTCGAGATCGGTGAGGTGTTCATCCCGGTGGGCGACGAGAACGCCGACATCTTCGACGGCCTGGCGATCGCCCATCACGGCGGTCCGAACCTGATGCATCACTGGCTCGACAAGCCGCGCTACGTGAGCCAGGACCAGGTCGCGGCCATCCAGGACGGCCACGTGCGCCTCACGATCAGCGCCGCGGAGTCGCAGCACCTGCCGGAGCACGACGTGCCCGAGACCGCCGAGATTTTGCCGGAGAAGGCGAGCCTCTGGGAGCGCTTCAAGGCCGACCTCGAGGGGCGTTAGCGTCCGCGATGCGGCCACGCCGTCAGCCGGTGCGCCCGGGCCGGGTGCGTGGCTCGACCTTGGGCAGCCACTCGCCGGAGCGTTTGAGGGCGCGGTTGCGCTCGTCGGGTGGCAGGTCGCGCAGCCTGCCGAGCACCGCCTCGAGGTCGACGATGCGCGCCGCTACGATGGCCAGGCCGCGTTCGTCGTTGTTCTGCAGCTCGCCTTCGACCAGCAGGTACACCGCCTCTTTGAGCACCCGGCCAAAGCGTAGGTAGATGTCGTTGAAGACGACGACCTCGGCCAGGCCGGTCTCGTCTTCGAGGGTGAGGAACAGGGTGCGGTGGCCGCTGCGGATCCAGGGCATCTGGGCGCGCTCGAGCACGCCGGCCAGGCGCACACGGCGGCCGTCGGGCACCAGATGCAGACGGCCGAACGGCACGACGTCGAGCGCGGCGAGCTGCTTGCGCACGAAGGTGAGCGGATGGGCGCTCACGTTCAGGCCGAGCACCTCGAGCTCGACGGCCACCTTCTCGCGCTCGCTCCACGACGGCACGAAGGGCAGCGCCCCGAGCTTGTCGTCGATCGCGAGCTGCAGCGCCTCTCCCTGGGACTGCTCCGGTCCCTCGCGAGGCTCTTCGCGGGACAGACCGTCCGCCGGCGACATCGCCGCTGCGGCCGCAAAGCCGCGACCGGATTCCCCCTGCCGGCCCGCGGCCCGTCCGGCAGGAGCCCTCGTCCCCATGACCTGCGCGTGCACGAGCGGCACCTGCACGAGCAGCTCCTCGCGGCGTGTGCCGAGGGCGTCGAAGGCGCCCACCCGCACCAGGTTGATGACGATCTCGACGCTCACCCGCGTGCGCCGGCAGAAGTCGGGCAGCGAGCGGTAGGGCCCGCCGCGCTCGGGCGCGCGCTCGGCCACGATCGCCGCGCCGGCGGCGCGGCTCATCTCCTTGACGTAGTCGAGCCCGGCTCGCAGGGCATGGCCGTCGCGCTCGACCGAGAAGCCGGTCACGCTCGCGTTGACGTCGACCGGCAGCACCGCAAGGCCCCAGCGGCGCGCGTCGTTCAACACCACGCGCGGCGAGTAGAAGCCCATGGGCTGGTTGTTCATGATGCCGCAGAAGAACTCGGCCGGGTAGTGCGCCTTGAGCCAGGCGCTCGCGTTGCACACGACGGCGAAGCAGGCGGCGTGGGCCTTGTTGAAGCCGTAGGCGGCGAAGCCGCGGAGCTGACGGAAGGTCTCTTCGGCGGCGTCGCGCGGCACGCCGCGCGCCACTGCCTTCTCGACGAAGGTGCGGCCGATCTCGTCCATCTCTTCGAGTGAGCGCTCGTGGGTCATGGCGCGGCGCAGCAGGTCGCCTTCGGCCAGGCTGAAGCCGGCGATGATCGAGGCCACCTCGATGACCTGTTCCTGGTAGAGGATGACGCCGTAGGTGCCCTTGAGCGCCGGCCACAGGTCGGGGTAGGGCACGACCGCCTTCTCGCGGCCGTGGCGCCGCCTGATGAAGGGGCCGATCATCTCGGCTTGCAGCGGGCCCGGGCGAAACAGCGAGATGGCGGCGATCACGTCGTCGAAGTCGCGCTCGCGGAGCCGCATGGCGAGGTTACGCTGGCCCGAGCTTTCGAGCTGGAACAGGCCGATGGTGCGCGCCTCGCTGATCAGCTTGTAGACCGCGGGGTCGTCGCGCGGCAGCTCCCAGGCAGAGACGTGCTCGCCGGTGCGCGCCTCGATCAGGCGCACCGCCTCGGCGATGGCGCTGTGCATGCGCAGGCCGAGGATGTCCATCTTGACCAG
>DATIYD010000456.1:0-6191 GCA_035517975.1 Thermoleophilia bacterium
CAGCGCCGGGCCCTGCCGTGGCGCCGGCGCCGGGCGACGGCGAGCCGGCGCCGCGCGTGAGCGCCCGCGCGCCCGCCACCGCGGCGAGCGCGACCACCGCGACGGCGCCGAGCAGCACCATACGACGGCGGCGGACCCGTCGCCGTCGCTCGCGGTCGCTGACGTACACGCGGACACCGGTCGGACGGCCAGGCGAGCTACCCATGGTGGGTGAAGAGTAGCAGCCATCACCCCGTCAGGGACCCCGCACCGCGAAGCGGGCTCGCCGTGGCGCGCCCGCTTCGGCTCGTCTGCAGGGCCTGCGTCTGTCAGCTCACCGCCGCGATCTTGACGGTCGGCCTGGTGTCGGTGTCGGTAGGCAGTGGCGTGAGACCGCCGAGGTCGCCGATCACGTTGACGAGCTGTGTGTCGGCGGGGACGACGATCTTGCTGTTCTGGTAGAGGGCCCGCTCGACGGCCTCGAGCTTGCGCAGCATCTGGGCGTTGCCCACGAAGAACTTGTCGGCCGCCTCGTTGACGAGCTGGATGGCCTGGGCCTCGCCCTCGGCGGCCAGGATCTTGGCCTGGCGGATGCCCTCGGCCTTCTTGATCTCGGCGCGGCGCTGGCCGTCGGCCTGCGTCTCGGTCGCCGTCGCAAAGTCGATGGCGGCCACCTTCTCGTTCTCGGCCTTGACGACCTTGTTCATGGTCTCCTGCACGTCGCGCGGCGGGTCGATCTCCTTGAGCTCGGTGCGCAGGATCTCGATGCCCCAGTTCGCCGTCTCGACGAGCAGGGCGGTGCGGAGCTCTTCGTTGATCTTGCCACGCTCCGAGTTGGCCGACTTGAGCGAGAGCGTGCCGATGATGTTGCGCAGCGTCGTGCGGGCCAGGTTCACCACCTGGTTCTGATAGTTGGTGACGTTGTAGATCGAGGCCTTGACGCTCTCTTCGTCGGCCTTGACCTTGAGGTAGACCTGCGCGTCGACCTTGGCGTTCAGGTTGTCGTTGGTGATGATCTCCTGGGGCTGCGCCTCGACCAGGACCTCGCGGACGTCGACCTGATACATGCGCTCGATGATCGGTATGACGCCGTGGATCCCCGGCCCGGCGTAGCGGTTGTACTTGCCGAGTCGCTCGACCAGGCCCCGATGCGTCGGCCGCACCATGCGCACGCTCCCGCGGGCCAGGGCCAGGACGACGATGACGACGGCCACGATGACGATCAGCGTGGCGATGGTCGCGCCCGAGACGGCTACCATGAGCGCCGCCTCCCGGGTACGAGAAGGGCCGATGCGGTGCTCATGCGTTCTCCTTCATCCGACGGTCGATACGCGTGCGGCTCCGGGCGCTGGTGGCACGCAGATGGTCTGGCGTCGGGTGAATCGCATCGACTCGGGGCTACCTGCAGTCAGGGGCTCCCTGATACGAGCCTGGCCGGAGTATTCCCCCCGGTCGGGATTCATGACAGCGGCAAGCGCCCGTGGACAAGTATCATGGTCGCTACGGCCACAGGCGTTCAAGGAGACCGATGCCGAA
Source organism: Thermoleophilia bacterium (assembly GCA_035517975.1). Taxonomy (GTDB): domain Bacteria; phylum Actinomycetota; class Thermoleophilia; order UBA2241; family UBA2241; genus Bog-752. The sequence goes on from DATIYD010000456.1 coordinate 1,516, forward strand.
CATCCTGATCGACGCGATGGAGCGGGCCATCCGCGAGCTCGAGAGGCTGCCCGAGAAAGCCGTCCAGGTCTTTCACCACAACGACTCCGACGGGCTCACTTCGGGCGCCATCCTCACCCGCGCTTTCGAACGAGCAGGCTTCGAGGTCCGGCGCTTCTGCCTGGAGAAACCCTATCCGGCCGTGCTCGAGAGGGTCTACGAGCAGGAGGGCAAGCTCCTTGTCTTCGCCGACTTCGCCGGCCGCATCGCACCGCTGCTCTCCGACCTGAACCGGGGCAGGAACCTGACGCTGATCCTCGACCACCACGTCGCCGAGGCCTCGACCGATGAGCGGGTCATCAACCTCGACCCCGATCTCTTCGGCCTCAAGGGCGACCGCGACATCTCGGGCTCGACGACCTGCTACCTCTTCGCGCGCACGCTCGATCCGGCCAATCGCGACCTGGCCCACATCGCCGCCGTGGGGGCCGTCGGAGACGGCTTCTTCGTGGACGGTGCGCTCGTGAGCGAGAACCGCGACGTCGCCCTCGAGGCCGTGCGCCAGGGCCGGCTCGAGATCGAAGAACGTGAGCGGGGCGAGTTGTACCTGCTGAACGGGCCGGAGGGCCGGCGAGACGTCGTCGCGGTGGGCGACGATCTCGACGTGCTGGGGGGCGTGGGCTACTACCAGCAGGGCCCGGACATGGGCGTCTCGGTCTGCCTCGGCGGGGTCTCGCCCGCGTCGGACGGGATGGTCGAACAGCTGAAGGCCGTCAGGGCCAGGATCTTCGGCGACGAGATCGCGCGGCTGCGAGCGGGCGCCATGCGGCAGGCGCCGCACATCCAGTGGTTCGACCTCGAGCGACGCTTCTTCCCGATGGGCGTGAAGATGGTCGGAGCCTTCTGCGACGCCATCCGCGTGACCGATCTGATCGATCCCGGCAAATACCTGGCGGGCTTTCAGATCATCCCCGACGAGATCCCGGGCTTCGGCGCGATCGCCTTCGGACAGACGAAAGTCTCGATGCGGGTGGCTCCCTCGATGGAGGCCGAGATCAGGGCGGGGCGCGCGATGGGGCTGAACGTCCTGCTGCCCGAAGCGACGACCAGGCTCGGAGGGTTCTCCGATGCCTGTCACAGTCTGACGGCCGCCACCACGGTGGCCATCGGCAAGGAAGAGCGGCTGATCGCTGAAATGGAAGACATCCTGAAGGGGGAGGCGCATGGCTGAGGGCAGTGGCTTTGGCAAATCGATCCTGATCGGCGATCAGTTCGTCCTGGACGAGGTGCCGGCGATCGTCTCGTCGATCTCGTACGAGACCGTCACGACGGTCGAACGGACCGCGGGCACGGGCTGGACCCTGCAGGACGATCGGGTCGAGGTGCCGGGCTACAAGGCACGCAAGCGCGAGCAGCAGGCCCGATCCATCGACCGCATCCTCGAGGTCATGGGCATCGACGTCGCGCGGCACCCGATCAAGATCACCATCGCGGGGACGCTCCTGGCCGGCAGCGGCGTGGGCGCCAGCGCCGCCAGCTGTGTCTCGCTGGCCAGGGCGCTGAACGCGGAGTTCGAGCTCGGCCTGCCGATCGAGGAGATCAACCGGGTGGCCTGGCAGGGAGAGTTCCCCTATCACGGCGTCGCGAGCGGTGTCGACAACACCGCCTCGACCTACGGCGGCCTGCTGCTCTTCTTCTTGAAGGACGAGCAGCAGCATTTCGAACGGATCGAGAGCCCGCGGCCCTTCGAGATCGTGCTGGCCAACAGCGGCGTCACGGTCGACACAGCCGCGCTCGACGAGTTCATCGACCGCCAGAAGGCCGACGAGGCCGAGCTCTTCGCGGCGCGTCTGGGCGCGATGACGGCCCAGGTCTCCGCGATGAAGACGGCGCTCGAGGCCGGCGATCTCGCGACCGTCGGCACGATCATGTCCGACAACCAGAAGCTCCTGATCGACATGCAGATGTCGCACGAGATCGTCGACGCCATGTGCGCGACGGCCCTGGCAAACGGAGCGCTCGGGGCCAAGGTCACCGGGGGCGGCAGGGGCGGCTACATGCTCTCCCTGACACCCGGCAAGGAGCTCCAGGATTCGGTCGCCACGGCGTTCGAGGGCCAGGGCTACAAGGTCATCCGGGCGACGATCGGCGGGCGCTAAAGCGCGAGTGCTTCAGGCGGGCGTGGCGCAAGGCGCGCGCGCAGCGGCTTCTCCTGCGATCCTCGCCAACGCTCGCCGCGCCGCCGGCCAAGCGGTACGCTCGAGGTCGCATATCATGGGAGTGAACGCTACGGTCAGTCACTCGCCTGGGGGTCGTGCCACGCCGCCGCGCCTGGATCTTTCGCTTGCGCCAGAGCCATCGCGGCTGCTGCGGGCCAGGGAACGGATCCGCGACTACGTCACGCAGCACTGTGGCGACCAGACCATCGTGAACGACGTCGTGCTGGCCATCCAGGAGGCCTGCAGCAACGCCATCCGTCACGGCGGCGTCACCGACGACATCGAGATCTCGATCGGCTTCGAGGGTCGAGACCTGCGGGCCACCGTCAAAGACAAGGGCCGTGGCTTCGACGTTGCCGCCTTCGACCCCGACGCCCTGCCCGACCCGCTGCTCGATCACGGCCGCGGGCTGTTTCTCATGTCGAGGCTGTGCGACCAGGTGGACCTGTGCAGCGATCGCGGCCTCGAGGTGCGCCTCGTCAAGCGGGCGGTCCTGCAAGCGGCGCCGGCGCCCGACGCCCACGACCACACGCTCCAGCCGGCCAGCCATGTCATGGCCGACCAGACCGATCGCCTGCGGATCATGCTCGAGGAGATCGACGAGGCCTTCTTCGCGCTGGACTGGGAGTACCGCTACGTGCACGCCAACGTCGCCGGCCTCCACACGGCAGGCAAGGAGACGCTCGAGGAACTGCTCGGACACACACCCTGGGAGCTGTTCCCCCAGCTTCGGGGCAGCCCACTCGAGGAGCGTTATCGCCAGGCGATGGAGCTGGGTCGGCCGTCCGTCACCGAGCACCGCTCCGTCTACAGCGGGGATTGGCTCGAAGTGCGCATCTACCCGACGCCCGCGGGCGTGAGCGCCTATTACCGCGAGATCAACGAGCGCAAGCGCCTCGAGCGCGAACACGAGGCGGGAGACCTCGAGCGCGAGGCGACGATCGGCTTTCTGCGCCTCATCAACGAGAGCGATTCGCTCGCCACGCTCTTGCGAGCGGCGACCGCGTTCTTCCAGCAGCAGTCGGGCTGCGAGGCGGTCGGCATCCGCCTGCGCGACGGCGACGACTACCCGTTCGTCGAGACCCGCGGGTTTCCGACAGGGTTCGTGGCGCGCGAGAGCCGCCTGTGCAGCCTCGACGGCGACGGGCGGGTCTGCCGCGATGCCGCCGGGCTGCCGATCCTGGAGTGCAGGTGCGGCGATGTCATCCGCGGACGCTTCGATGCCGCGCAGGAGTCCTTCACCGAGAAAGGCAGCTTCTGGACCAGCGCCGCGAGTGAGCTGCTCGCGACGGGTAGCGAGGCCGACCGTCGGCTGTGGGATCGCGACGGTTGCGACGTCGCGGGCTACGAGTCGGTCGCCCTGATCGCCCTCAGCACGGGCGACGAGTGCCTTGGGCTGCTCCAGGTGAGCGACAGGCTTGCCGGGCGCTTCGCGGTCGAAGACATCGTCCTCTGGGAGCGATTGGCCGATCAGCTCGCGGTCGCGATCGCCAAGGCACGCCTCGAAGAGGAGCTGAGCGAGAGCCGCGAGCACGAGCGCTTCCTGGCCGAAGTGGTCGAGACGGCCGACGTGCCGTTTGTCGTGCGCGAGCCGAGCGGCCGCCTGCTGCTCTTCAACCGGGCCTTCACCGAGCTCGTCGGCTACAGCCGCACCGAGCTCGAGGAGGGGGCGGCGACCGTGGCCGTGGGCATCACGCCGCCGGAGTGGTTCGAGGCTGAGAAGCCGCTGCTTGCCAAGGCGGTCGCCCGGCGCCGCCCGGTACGCTACGAGAAGGAGTACGTGCGCAAGGACGGCCGTCGCGTGCCGGTCGAGGTCTTCGCCCAGCCGGTCTTCGACGAGGCCGGCACGCTCCTGGAGTACCGCTCCTTCGTCACCGACATCAGCGAGCGCAAGCGCGCCGAAGAGGAGCTGCGCCTGCACAACGACGAGCTCGCCGAGCGCGCGCACCTCGCCGACGCCCTCAACGCCATCAACCGGTTGCTGCACGCCACCCTCGATTTCGACACGATCATGCGAAGCGCCCTCGACGAAGGCGCGGAGGCGCTCGGCGCCGACGTCGGCATGATCGAGATGCGCGAGGGCGCGCACTGGGTGGTGCGCTACACGCGCGGACTCGCCGGGCTCGAGCCCGGTCTTCGTCTCACCCCGGCCGAGGCGCGGATAGCCAGCCGCGTCGAGCGGCGGGGCGAACCCCTGGCCATCGCCGACACGCTGACCGAGGGCGTCCCTGAAGCCCCCTTCGTGGGCGCCCGCCCGCTGCGCTCCCTGGTCGCCGTGCCCCTGCTCGCCCGCGCGGCGGTCATCGGCTGTCTGGTCTTTCGCGGCAACGAGGCGCACGCCTACAGTGACGCCGAGATCGACTTCACCCGCAAGCTCGGCGCGACGGTCTCGCTCGCGCTCGAGAACGCCCGTCTCTACGAAGAGCAGCAGCGCATAGCACAGACCCTTCAGGAGAACTTCATCCACCCCCTGCCCGA
>DATIYD010000457.1:0-2612 GCA_035517975.1 Thermoleophilia bacterium
GCATGTCGTAGATGCGCGCCCGATGACCGGCGCGCTGCAGGGCGCTCGCCACGTGCAGGAGCTGCAGCGGCACCTGCGGATCGGGCGCCCGGAACCTGCCGGGAAAGACGAGCAACACCTCGTCGCGTCGTTCCTGCACGCTCCCCTCGCCCCCCTCCTGCGCTCGCTCCGTTCCGTGCCCAGTGTACGACAGGCAACGCCCCGCGACGTTTGAGTGGCCCGAGCCTGTCGTATCATCAGCCGAGGTCGACGCGACCGGGTCCACGGTCGCAGACAGGGGGGCCAGGGGTGTCATCGAGGGTGGCTCTCGTCTTTCCGTACACGCGCACCAGGTCGGCGACCGAGCTGCTGTTCCCGCCGCTGGGCATCGCGACGCTGGCCGGCCAGCTGCGCCGGCTCGGCATCGACACACGACTCTTCGACTGCACGTTCGGCTCGCTCGAGGGGCTGCGTGCCGAGCTTGCCGCCTACGACCCGCAGATCGTCGGCATCTCTTCGATGGCCAGCCTGAGCCGCAACACGTTCGCCGTCGCCGAGCTCGTGCGCGCCACCCTGCCGGAGAGCCTGCTCGTCGCCGGCGGCCCCCTCCCGACCGTCTATCCCAAGCGCTTCGCCGCCCACTTCGACGTCGTCTTTCGCGGCGAGGCCGACCTGAGCTTTCCACACTTCTGCTCCGACTACTTCGCACGGCGCGCCACGACCAGCACCATGGGGGTGCTGCCCCTGGCCGCCTACCAGGGCCTGTTCGTGCCCAACCACGGCCTCTGCGTCGACAACCCGGCCACCCACTACAGCGAGGCCGAGCTTGCCACGTTCCCGGCCCCCGACCGCGCCGGCTTCGACCACGCCGCCTACCAGGACGCCTGGCTGCGTACCGGCGGCAGCAAGGTCACCTCGCTCATCGCCACCCTGGGCTGCCCGTTCGCCTGCGACTTCTGCTCGAAGCCGGTCTTCGGCAACACCGTGCGGCGGCGCGACCTCGACGCGGTCTTCGCCGAGATCGACGAGCTCGTGGCGCTCGGCTACGACAGCCTCTGGATCGCCGACGACACCTTCACCCTGGACCGCCGCTACCTGGCCGAGTTCTGCCGGCGCCTGAGCGGCCGCGGCGTGAGCTGGAGCTGCCTGTCGCGCGGCGACAGGGTCGACGAAGCCACGGTGGCGCGCATGGCCGAGGCCGGCTGCCGGCGCGTGTACCTGGGCCTCGAGTCGGGCAGCCAGGCGACCCTCGCCCTTATGAACAAGCACCTCACGGTCGCCGAGGGGGTGCAAGCCGTCGAGCTCTACCGGCGAGCGGGGATCGGCGTCGCCGGCTTCTTCATCGTCGGCTACCCCGGCGAGACCACGGCGGCGATCGAGGAGACCTTCGCGCTCGCCCTCGAGCTGCCCCTCGACGAGATCTCCTTCAACGTCCCCTATCCCCTGCCGGGCTCGGCGCTCTTCGCCCGGCTCGGCGGACCCGACGACGGCGCCGACTGGAGCGAGGAGAACGAGATCACGTTCCTCTACCGCTCGGAGTTCGACACGGCCTGGCTTCGACGTCGCATCGCCGAGACGATGGCGACCTTCGCCGGCGCACGCGAGGCATCTGCCTGAGCCGACGCGGTCGGGCGAGCCGGGCGACCTCGCCTGAGCCGGCGCGGTCAGGGCGCCGGGCGACCGTTACCGCAGCCGGCGCAGCAGACGGTCGGTGGCCGGCTCGAACAGGCGTAAGGCGAGCGGCGCGGCGCGGCCGAGCCGGCGGCGCATCTCGAACTGGGCGCGGCCCTTGAGCAGGGCGACGCGCATCTTGGTCGCGGAGACGTCGGCGTCGAACGTGAGACGGTGACCGAGCAGCCCGCCGCCGACCTGGCGCCACTCGCGCCGGCGCCGCCCGGCGAGGCGCGTGGTCAGCGCCGTGCCCGGCAGCGGGTACGGCATCGTGAGGCCCAGGTAGTCGAGCGGCAGACGCGTGGCGAAGCGCAGCGTCTCCAGGGCGGCGTCCTCCGTCTCCCCCGGATAGTAGACGATGAAGAAGGCGCCCACCTCGAGGCCGGCGCGATGGGCGGCCTCGACCGCGGCGCGAGCCTGGTCGCGAGTGATCTTCTTGTTCATCAGCGCGAGCGTCGCGTCGCTGCCCGACTCGATGCCGAAAAAGATGCGAAAGCAGCCGGCGGCCCGGAGGCGGGAGGCGAGCTCGTCGTCGAGCGCGTCGACCCGGCCCAGGCACTCCCACGAGAAACGCAGCCTGCGGCGCGCGACCTCGTCGCAGAAGGCGAGCACGTGCGCGCGCCGCAGTGTGAACACGTCGTCGGCAAAGGAGATGCGGTCGTAGCCCAGGGCCAGCGCCTCTTCGACCTCGTCGAGCACGTTCCCAGCCGAACGCTCGCGATACGAGTCGCCGAAGACCACGTTGCTGCAGAACTCACAGGCATAGGGGCAGCCGCGGGTGCTCATCACGGTCGTGACGGCGTAGCCGTAGGCCTGCCGGCCGAAGGCGATGTAGGCCTCGTTGGGCAGCAGGTCGCGCGCGGGGAAGGCGAGCTCGTCGAGAGCCTTGACGAAGGGCCTGGGCGGGGCCTCGAGGCCGGCCTGAGGTGTGCCCTCGAGCACTGCCTGAGGTGCGCCCTCGG